>CAIPPE010000241.1 GCA_903866825.1 uncultured Methylococcaceae bacterium | reverse complement strand
CTTGTTTGGCAGGGATTTCCCTGATCTGTTTTCATGGTTGGCTGATGAAATGGGCGCACTTCCGCTGCCAAGAAAAGGCAGAGAACACGCTATTCGTAACCCATTGTTTTTGAAAACTGTCCCGGCTTAAATTGGAAGCCAATGAATTGAATGCTCCCGCTGCAGCCAAGATTGCGGTTGCGCTTATTTTGTTGGCAGGTGGGACAAAGAAGCGACAACAGAAAGACATCGAAGTAGCCCAAGTCCGATGGGAAGATTACGAACAACGCAAGAAAAACAGAGGCGGAAAATGACATTAACACGTAGTTTTAAAGAAACTGTGATAGCCCGTATCGAACAAGACGAGGAGTTTCGTCGTGGGCTTTTTCGTGAGGGGATTGATTGTTTGTTATCGGGCGATGTAGATACCGGAAAGGCTATTTTGCGTGATTATATTAACGCGACAATCGGCTTTGAGAATCTTAGCGAAGCTACAAATACGCCATCTAAAAGCCTTATGCGTATGTTTAGTCAGAAAGGTAATCCGCTGGCTAAAAACCTGTTTGCGGTGATCTCACATCTTCAATCCCACAGCGGCATTCATTTCGAAGTCAGATCCGTGAAGTAATGGTTTTGAGCTCTTGACCTTTTGCTCCTCTCTCAAAATTAATATCCTTCAACAACCGGTTTTGTTCAGAAGCTTTAGCCAAGGCTTTAAACTCATTAACCACGCCCATAAATAAATGCTCTTGATTAATCTCCGGCAACTGGTTTTGTCCGCTTTCTTCCAACGCAGTCACAACATAAGCAACAGTCAGAATATTGATATCGACTGCGGGTTGATAGACCTCATCACTATCATCTTGCCCTTTAAATTCAACAAGAATATGACTTGCCATTAAATTTAATAACACTGTCTGGATAACGGCAATAGGTATGACCAGACGAGTCGCAATTTCTGTAGCCGTTAATGGCTTTTGAAACTCAATAAAGTTTTTAACAATCAAATGCATCACCTGTAAAGCCAGCACTTTCTTTAAAGAGAAGCTTAAATCCACAAAGCGATTGTTATTACGATAAATATCATAATTCTGTAGAAAAAATGCAACTTCACAGCCCAATAAAACAATCATCCAGCACGTTTGCAACCAAACTACCAATAACGGTAAGGCAGCAAAGCTACCGTATACGGCATTATAACTGGACACTCCAATCTGTAAGCTTAGATAAAGCCACTGGGACAAATGGTACAAAATGCCTGTAATGATTCCAGCAATAATACCCGCTTTGATGTTTATTTTATGATTGGGCATAAAAATAAACGTCACTGAAAAGAGAGTACTCATCAACACCAGTGGCGATAAGCTCAAAGCTTTTAAAACTATCCAGGTTCCAAAAGTGGGTAGCTCAATCACTGTGATCAACCAAGCAATTTTGGTTGTTAAAAAGACTGTCATACTACTTGACGCAATAAACAATATAGGTGCTATCAGCATTAGTGATAAGTAATCACTGAATTTACGACTGATTGAACGGCCTTTGCTTATTTTCCAGATGAAGTTAAAGGATTCTTCGATATTTCCAATGACGTTAATAATCGTCCAAAATAAAACAATAATGCCAATACCGCCAACGACTTCTCCCTTAGCGCTTTCTAACAGATTGTGTGCAAAACTTATCAGTTGCAGCACCATTGCATCCTGATGAAGTGCATGTTGCAATAATTGTTGTTCGAACAGGGTTTCAAAGCCAAAGCCCTTGGCTATGCCGAACAGCATCGCGATAACGGGAACGATAGAAAGAATGCTGTATAACGTTAAGGCAGCAGCCCTGAGTGGGCAAAGATCGCGAGAGAAGCCTTGTGCAGAAAGGATAATGACTTTTAGCGATTTAATGAAGAGAGATTTAAATAACGGTAGCTTTTGCTCCTGTAAGAGCCATATATCTTCTTTAAGAAAATGACACCCGTTTGATAACATAGGCTAAGCCGGTGTACTGATAAGGTTTGGATAAGTGATAACCCTACCCATAAAACAAGAAACTTCTTTAATCACTCTGTTTAGAATGCTTAAAGAAGCCTCCTGCTTCCGGTGCTTTGCATTGCGACGATATTGGATTTTATCTGCATAGACAAGTGCTTTGTTAAACTGGTGTGCAAACTTTGCAACCGGGTTTTGAACAGGAACACACTCTATTTTTTTTGTTTTGTTACGTTTTTTCATTGTTTACCTCTTATAATAGTCAGAAATAGGTCTTACTTGACAGACATTAATATAGCGACTCAGAGTAAAAAAAGCTTGTGAAATTCAAAAAAGATTTTGATGTGATTGTGGTCGGGGGTGGTCATGCTGGTACAGAAGCCGCATTAGCCTCTGCTCGAAGTGGTGCGAGAACATTATTGTTAACGCAAAATATTGATACGCTGGGGCAAATGAGCTGCAATCCTGCTATTGGTGGAATAGGCAAAGGCCATCTGGTTAAAGAAATAGATGCCTTAGGCGGGATCATGGCGAAAGCGATAGATCTAGGCGGCATTCAATTTCGTACCCTAAACGCCAGCAAAGGCCCAGCGGTTCGGGCTACCCGCGCTCAAGCGGATCGTAAACTCTATAAACAGGCAGTTAGGTTTACCTTAGAAAACCAGCCCAATCTGGCTTTATTTCAACAAACGGTCTCTGATTTGATTGTTATTGATAATAAAGTAGCTGGGGTTAAGACCCAAATGGGGCTGGATTTCATGGCGCAAGCGGTTGTGCTTACAACAGGTACCTTTTTGGGCGGTAAAATTCATATCGGCCTGGAAAATTACAGCGGTGGTCGTGCAGGTGACCCTGCCTCTATTGCACTGGCAGATCGACTCCGAGAACTTCCTTTCCGTATTGACCGTTTAAAAACAGGTACTCCACCGCGTATTGATGGTCGAACTATCGATTTTAGTAAACTGGAAGAACAGCATGGCGATACGCCAGTCCCTGTATTCTCTTTCATGGGTACTCGTGCACAGCACCCTAGACAAATACCCTGTCATATCACTCGCACCAATACTAAAACACACGACATTATTCGTGCCGGGCTTGATAGATCGCCCTTATACTCTGGTGTTATTGAAGGTATAGGCCCTCGTTACTGCCCATCGATTGAAGATAAAGTGGTTCGTTTTGCTGATCGTGATACCCATCAAATTTTTGTGGAGCCTGAGGGACTAGATACCCATGAAATTTATCCAAATGGTATTTCTACAAGCTTACCTTTTGATGTGCAATATGAATTAGTCCGCTCAATGTTGGGATTTGAAAATGCAGAAATATTGCGCCCAGGCTATGCGATTGAATATGATTTTTTTGATCCCAGAGATTTAAAAATGTCTCTGGAAACCAAACACATGGAGGGTTTGTTTTTTGCGGGCCAAGTGAATGGCACAACCGGTTATGAAGAAGCAGCGGCACAAGGCTTGATTGCAGGTCTTAATGCGGCACGTCTAGTCAAAGGTCTGGATAGTTGGTGTCCGGCCCGTGATCAGGCGTATATAGGTGTTATGATCGATGATTTAATTACCTGTGGCACTCAAGAACCCTATCGAATGTTTACCAGTCGAGCTGAATACCGTCTCTTATTAAGAGAAGATAATGCAGATTTGCGCCTCACTGAAAAAGGCCGCGAATTAGGACTGGTTAATGATGAGCGTTGGCAAGCGTATGAAACAAAACGCGCGGCTGTTTCAACTTTGCAAGAAGACTTAAAGAAGAAATGGATTAGAGCCGAAACCGAAGAAGCCGCTCGGGTCGCTGAAATCTGGGGTAAGCCGTTGCTCAAAGAAGCCAGTTTAATGGAATTATTACGTCGACCTGAAGTGGATGTTCAACGTTTATTATCGTTCCTCGAAAACGGTGAAACCATCGATGAACAAGTCGGTGAACAGGTTGAAATTCAGGCTAAATATGCGGGTTATATTCTCAGACAACAAACAGAAATTGATAAAACCTTGCGTTATGATCATTTACGGCTTCCTGAGACTCTTGATTATACGGGTGTCCCAGGACTCTCCAATGAAGTCAGTCAAAAGCTTAAAGCGCAACGACCTGAAACATTAGGACAAGCCTCTCGAATTCCAGGTATGACACCTGCCGCCATCTCCTTGTTATTAGTTTATTTAAAAAAGAAAACCGCCTAATGGATACCTGTAAAAAAACACTGGTTGCGGGTCTTGATGAATTAAAGCTAACCCTTGATGAGAACCAGATTGAACAGTTACTAGACTTTATAAAACTGCTTGAAAAATGGAATAAAGCTTATAATCTGACCGCAATTCGAAACAAAGAAGCCATGATTAGCTTGCATTTACTGGATAGTTTAGCGATTGTGCCGTTTATTGAGGGTAAAGCTGTCATTGATATTGGTACTGGAGCGGGATTGCCTGGTATTCCGTTAGCTATCTATTTTCCAGACATTCACTTTACCTTGCTAGATAGTAATGCTAAAAAGACCCGCTTTGTACAACAGGCTTTATTAGAGTTAAAGCTTAAAAATGTCAGTGTCTTTCATAATCGCGTAGAAGACTATCATCCAGATCATTATTATGACACTGTTGTTACTCGCGCATTTGCCAGTTTAACGGATATTGTGGCGTGGACTGGTCATTTGATAGATGAGCATGGGGTGCTATTAGCGATGAAAGGACAATCATCTGATATACCCGAACTAGAAGGCGCAAAAACAACGCTAATCCCTATCAATGTACCCGGGATAGAGGCAGAACGTTGTCTGGTTAAAATTCAATTGACTAAAGAATCCGAGGAAAGTGCGTGGGAAAAATAATAGCCGTAACCAACCAAAAAGGCGGCGTAGGAAAAACAACAACAACTGTTAATTTAGCCGCGTCATTAGCGGCTGCAAATCAGCGGGTACTGTTAGTTGATCTTGACCCACAGGGTAATGCAGCTATGGGCTGTGGCGTAGATAAACAGGCCGTTAATTACTCAAGTTATCATTTACTGATGGAAGATGTTCCTGCGTTTCAAGCCGTTATTTATCTGCCCAATATTGGCTTTTCGGTTATTGCCGGTAATGCTGATTTAACGGCAGCTGAAGTTAATTTAATACATGCTGATCGAAAGGAACTGCGTTTGGCTGATGCTTTAAATCCAATAAAGTTTCAATTTGATTTTATTCTGATAGATTGCCCGCCCTCGTTAAACATGTTGACCTTAAATGCCATGGTAGCAGCTGATAGCTTATTGATTCCTATGCAATGCGAATATTACGCACTGGAAGGCCTGTCCGCTTTAATGAGCACTTTGCAAAACATTCAAAGCACAGTGAACTCAAACCTGCATCTTGAAGGTATTTTAAGAACCATGTATGACGATAGAAACCGTCTAACTAAGGATGTCTCTGAACAACTCATCCGTTACTTTGGAGATAAGGTTTTCAGAACCTGTATTCCCAGAAACATCCGCTTAGCTGAAGCGCCCAGTCACGGCCTACCGGCATTAAGCTATGATAAATCCTCTCGTGGAACTTTGGCTTATATCGCCTTAGCGGATGAAATGCTGAACAAAGAAATCAATGTATGGCAATAAAAAAACGAGGATTAGGTAGAGGGCTAGAAGCGCTATTAGTGGATGTACCGGTAACTGAAGGTAATTCTCAGCAACTATCACCGTCAAAGGACATAGATAATGGTCAGCCTGATGCGTTAGCTAAAAAACCAGAAATACCTCAGCGCATTGAAGAAGCGAATGTTCAATATTCCAGTGCCCTAATTGAGATCCTTCGAAAGGAAAACACTAATCTTTTGCTCGAAGCAGAGGACTTAAGAAAATTGCTTAATGAGTTAACTGAAATAATTGAGCGCCGCTAAATTCTTTTTTTGCCTTAAAGAATAATTTACTTCACCAAAAGATCACAGAGATAAAATGTCTTCAAATAAACGTGGGTTAGGTCGTGGGCTTGATGCCTTATTAGGTGATGTTTCTGTTAAAGACGAAAAGCATCATTTACAGGCCTTGCCGATTGAATATATGCAGCGCGGGAAATACCAGCCCCGTAAAGATATTAATCCTGAAAAATTACAGGAGCTCGCTGATTCCATTAAAGCACAAGGCATCATCCAACCTGTTGTGGTACGACAGGTTGCCTTTCAAAAATACGAAATAATTGCCGGAGAACGTCGCTGGCGAGCAGCTCAGTTAGCTGGACTAGCAGAAGTCCCCGTTGTTATTAAAGAAATTGATGACCGAGCGGCAATGGCGATTGCGTTAATAGAAAATATTCAGCGCGAAGACCTTAACCCCTTAGAAGAAGCAGAATCTTTAAAACGGTTACTGGATGAGTTTAATATGACTCACCAACTGGTTGCCGAAGCCATTGGTAAATCTCGTACGACTGTGACTAACCTGTTAAGACTCATTGAACTTCATCCTGAAGTCAAAAAACTGTTACTAAGCAATCAGCTGGAAATGGGGCATGCAAGAGCGCTCTTGTCAGTAGAAGGGGGTAAGCAGCTCTTTCTTGCAACTAAAGTTGTCAAAGAGGGCTTAAGCGTACGCGCAACGGAAAGGCTGGTTAAAGAAAGCAATGAAGAACCCAAAGTTCAAAAGGTCAAAGTTATCGATAATAATACGCTACGACTTCAGGATGATCTAACTGCAAAATTGGGCGCAAAAGTTGTTATTGACCACAAAGAAAATGGTTCTGGAAAACTGGTCATTACTTATTCCAGTCTGGACGAATTAGATGGCATTATTGAACATATTAAAGCGCACGAATGAGTCTTTATCTACTGCACTGCATTTAAATTTTCATCATCGTAAAGTCGAACTTTTTTCCATCCAGAAAACTTTTCATCATGAAACTCAATATCGTTATCAATAGATATTTCATAGCAAATTCTAAATAGTTTTGCAGTACGAAATGCATGCAGCTCATCATCCGCTGTCACCTTATCTACGTTACCAACCTGAAAAGTTTTGTTTCTGGATTTACCTTTATGAACCCAAAAGACGGTATAGCATAGATAGTTCTTATCTTTTCTATGGTCATATTTGATCGTTCGGGAAACACCAGTCACACCGGTTGTGGTTTTGTTTTTCGGCGGTTTGAGGAATCGGGTCTTACTACCTTTTAAGACCACTAACATTTGATCTCGCCAGGTAATTGCAGCATTCAGAGATTTATTCTTGTTTCCCCAAAGCTTATGAGAAAAATAACGACTACTTTCCTTTCCTCGTCTAACAATGCGAACTTGGTAACCAAAGACATCTGGCTCGGTTATATGTTTATTTTTTGCCATTAAAACGCCTCCTAACAGAAGAGTATATCATATTCCTAAGTAACGGCAAGTCTAGGGCGCTGTACATCAATGCGGAATAAAAATTATCTTCTTTTTCAATATTTGTAATTCTGAAGCTGCAAATTATCACTCAAACGCATATAAAAGCAAGCTAAGAATAACAACACTAGACAAATACCGAGTCTTTCAGTGTAGAATATAGCAATACCAACTACAACAGTTGCTGGTAAGAAGTCCATAACCTTTTGCTTTTTCAATATTTTGGAGACAATGTAATGAGCGTATTAGTAGGTAAACAAGCACCCGATTTTACAGTTCCTGCCGTATTAGGAGATGGTCAAATAGTTGATGCCTTCAGTTTTTCTGAAGCGACCAGCGGCAAATATGCCGTTGTTTTTTTCTATCCTTTAGACTTCACTTTCGTTTGTCCAAGTGAATTAATTGCTTTAGATCACCGTATCGATGAATTTAAAAGCCGTGGCGTTGAAGTTGTAGCAGTCTCTATTGACTCACACTTTACTCACAATGCATGGCGTAATACACCGATTAACCAAGGTGGTATTGGTCCGGTTCGTTACACATTAGCCGCTGACTTAACACATTCTATTGTTAAGGATTATGATGTTGAAGCAGACGGTGGTGTTGCTTACCGTGGTTCATTCTTAATCGATAAAAGTGGCGTTGTCCGTCACCAAGTGGTTAACGATTTACCATTAGGCCGTAATATTGACGAATTAATCAGAATTGTTGACGCATTACAATTCCATGAAGAACATGGAGAAGTTTGCCCAGCGGGTTGGAACAAAGGCGACAAAGGTATGAACGCAAGTCCAGCTGGTGTTGCTGAATACCTGGATCAAAACGCAGACAAACTATAATTTATAGTTTAGGTGCAAGAACGTTGCAGTCCTTGCACCTCTATCTCTATTTTTCGGCAATATCAGCCAACAACTTCTTTCTTATAAAGAACGCCGCAGCGATGGCAGTCAGTGCAGGTATCTGAAAAACTATAAAAGCCGTAATAGGGTTTCGACTCAATGCTCCACCTGACAGCCCCTCTACGACTGTTAACCTAAGTGCCCACCAGGTAATCCAATAACCGATCAATCCAATAATAGCCCACTTAACAGGCTGTTCACCTTTTTCTTTTGCCGTTAAATAAAACCATACAAGAACAGCAATTCCAGCAAATTTGGCCAACAACAACATATCTTCCTACCTCTTTTAGTTATTATTTAGAATATTGTAGCTAGAATTAACCTAGCAACGAAGTCGCATGATATTCCAAAATAGATAATCATAACACCTATTTAAAAGCAGAAAGCCCAGGCAGATTTGAGAAGGCCTATTAAAATTAATTTATCAACTTTTACCCTTTATGAATTCCTCAGAGTTTCAACAACGCATCCTTGAATGGTTTGATATTCATGGTCGTAAAGACTTGCCCTGGCAACAGAATATTACTCCTTATAGGGTATGGATTTCTGAGACGATGCTCCAGCGGACGCAGGTATCAACTGCTATTCCTTACTTCAATACTTTCATGGAACAATATCCAGAAATTGAAATTTTGGCGGAGTCCTCTATAGATGATGTATTACATCACTGGTCTGGACTCGGTTATTATGCACGCGCCCGTAACTTGCATAAAACGGCACAAATTATAGCCAAACAAGGCTATTTCCCAGATACGCTAGAAGAACTCATAGACTTGCCTGGCATTGGATTATCAACAGCAGGTGCAATCCTGAGTATCGCATTTAAAAAAAGCCATCCCATATTGGATGGTAACGTTAAAAGGGTGCTGGCACGATTTAAGGCTATTTCTGGCTGGCCTGGACATAGCTTTGTAAACAAACAATTATGGTCAATCAGCGCCGAATTAACGCCTGAATATCGAGTCGCTGAATATAGCCAAGCCATGATGGATTTAGGAGCAACTGTCTGTACTCGAAGCAAACCAGACTGCTCTCAATGTCCCATTCAAACAGATTGCCTGGCCAAACAAACTGGAACCGTCTCGGTTTTACCCACGCCTAAACCCCCCAAAACTCTCCCTGTTAAACAGCTCGTACTATTATTGTTAAGTGATAATACTGGGCAAATATTATTAGAAAAAAGGCCGCCTACAGGTATTTGGGGAGGTTTATGGAGCCTACCTGAATTTAACACCATTGAGTTAGCCTATGATTGGTGCCAAGCCAATAAACAACCCATCACTGAAGTGCAGACCCTGGCACCGCAACGCCATACATTTTCCCACTATCACCTAGATTACACGACTATGCTTATCAAAGCCGAAAACCCTATAAATTTTGTGATGGAAGCCAATCAAACTGTCTGGTATAAATTAGACCAACTGAAAAAGCTGGGCTTACCAGCACCTATAAAATTATTACTGCAACAATACGCAAGAGGATGACGATGGTTAGAATGGTTAAATGTGTAAAACTGGGTATAGAAGCTGAAGGATTTGACGAACCGCCCTTTCCTGGCCCCAAAGGCCAACAAATATATGACAGCATTTCTAAATTAGCCTGGAAGGAATGGTTAACCAAACAGACCATGTTGATTAATGAAAATAGATTGGCAAGCTTTGACCCAAAGGCTCGTGCATTTTTAGCAGAAGAAAGATCTAAGTTTTTGTTTGAAGGCAACAATGATATGCCTGAAGGATATGTACCACCCAAAGCATAAAAGCTTGGCATAAGGAACTTCTACGAGGCAATCTCAGGTATTAACCTCGTAGAACAATGACATCAATACAAACACCGTACCATAGATTAATTATTTAGACTGAATAGAAGGCCGAACCGGACTAACAGATGGCTGTGGCTGTATTATCGAAATATGTTTAGCTGGTAAAGATAGAGTACGTTTAGGCAGCGGTGCTACATAAGGAAAATCACGGTCACCAATCGGCCTAATGAAGGTATAAGTTGCTGGTGCAAGCACTAAAATACCCGCAGTCTTTTGAAAGGCATCATGTGGTTCAGGTATTGAAGCCAAACCTAGCAATGGACTAATTGCAACAAAGGCACTTGTACCCGCAATAGTAACCACTAAGCCAACAGGTCTATAAAGTAGTATATCCAATAAATAAAAGCCTGGATCAGTTTGAGCTGCGCTTTGCGAATAACTAACGTTTGAATAGCTTATAACCAACAATAGCAAAAAAAGCCTGATAAATTTTTTCATAGTTCCTGACAACAAGCTGAGTTAATGATGAGTGAATCTAATCTATATTTTAAGTATTGTCCAGTAAGCAAACCAACTCGATCATAATTTCATTAACGCCTTAATTGCTTTATTAGAGTCTTAATAGCTAATTCCTGATCAATAATGCTCTCACACAACTTAAATTGAGCAAGCGCACGGTTTAAATTCTGTTTTGGATCCGTCACTTTAAAATACTGATTCCCTTCCAGGAAATCCGTATAAAACCGCAACCCTAGTTCAAAGGGAAGTAATTGGATAGCCGTATAAAGATAGTCGTAATCATAAGCTGAAAAAAATGTGCTAGCTTCTGATAAATAACTCTCTAAAATAACTGCACAAAGTTCCAGATCAAATTCATTAGATCCCTGCTTATGACAACAAGACCGTAAACAATCCCCAATATCATAATGCACTAAGCCCGGCTTAATCGTATCAAGATCAATTAAACTGATAATCTTTTTACTATCCTTATCAAAAAGAAAATTGTTTAACTTGGGATCACCATGAATAACACGCAATGCTAACAATCCCCTTGCTTTTGCAGTCTCTAAGTCCACAGCGAGATGTTTGTATCCAGCTATAAATTCGGCGCAATAAAGACTATCAGGATCAGATTGAACAAACGTTGTTGTTAAGACTCGTTGATAAGACTTTATATATTCGGGAGCAACATGAAATCCAGGCAATGTATCATGCAATAACGAAGAATCAAGATCACTTAATAAGCTATGAAAATGCCCTAATGCTAAACCAACCTGCTGAGCCTGATCAACATTAGCCAGCATTTCTAAGCTCTCAGTGTTTTCTATAAACTCCAGAGCCCGCCAACAATCATTATGCTCATCCAGATAAAAATCGTTATGTGCTAAGGTCTTTAAAAGTGCTGGAATCTTGAGTTTAACCGGCCTATTCGGATTTTGTTCTTGATGTTGATTCAACTGCAACAAATTATCCATTATATTAAGAGGCTTGGGGAAAACCGTACTATTGATGCGCTGCAGTACAAACTGCATTGATTCCGTTTTAACCCAAAAAGTATCGTTGATTAAGCCATTACCCAGTGGAGCAATGGCTAAAACAGGGGTAGCAAACTGCTCAGCAATAGCGTATGGCAGATTGTTCATCAAAAGTAATAAGGCATTATGACAACTCTCTTTCCTTGATCAAGTCGGTTAGTTGCTTCAACGCATGCCCTCTGTGACTTAAAGAGTTTTTTACTTCTGCAGATAGTTCAGCTGATGCACATTGATGACTAGGCACCCAAAAGACAGGATCATAACCAAAACCATTAGAGCCGATCTGTTCATTTAAAATCAAGCCATCCCAAACACCTTGGGCGATCACAGGAAAAGGATCTTCAGCATGCGTCATAAACACCATGACACAGATAAATCGCGCCGTCCGTTGTGCTTCCGGGATACCCTCTAATTGCTGTAATAATTTAACTACATTATCTTGGTCACTTGCCCCCACACCTGCATATCGCGCAGAAATTACGCCCGGCGCTCCATTTAAGGCATCCACGACCAAACCAGAATCATCCGCAATTGCCGGCAAATTACAATGCAATGCGGCATTTCTTGCTTTGATTATGGCATTCTCTACAAAAGTAGATCCCGTCTCTTCAACTTCTAATACATTGAAAGCAGACTGTGGAACAATCAAATGATTCGCAAGAATGGCTTGAATTTCTTTAATTTTGCCTTTGTTACCACTGGCAAGAACGAGTTGTTGAGATGGAGAAAATACCATGGCAAAACTCAAGTTAGTTTAGATTAAATACCAACAACAAGTAAGTGGGCTGTTAAATGCCCCTCTAAGGCTGCTTGCTGTTTTTGTAGTAATTGCTTAATGCCAATACCGGCTAATTCAAGCATTGCATCTAACTCTTCTTTTCTAAACGCATGACCTTCAGCAGTTCCTTGAACTTCAATAAACGCAGATGCATCATTCATGACTACATTCATATCTGTTTCTGCATTACTGTCTTCAGCGTAATCTAAATCTAACACAGGAATACCGTTATATATGCCCACTGAAACTGACGCTATCTGGCCGTGTATAGGATTAGTTTTGATCAACTTGCGTTTAAGCATTTTCTCAACCGCCAAGGATAACGCCACAAAACCACCGGTAATAGACGCCGTTCTTGTACCGCCATCCGCTTGTAATACATCACAATCAATCGTAATGGTATGCTCACCTAACGCTTTTAAATCAAGCGCAGCTCTTAAAGAGCGACCAATCAATCGCTGAATTTCTAAGGTACGGCCACCCTGTTTGCCTTGTGCCGATTCCCGACCCATTCGACTATGTGTTGAGCGAGGCAACATACCATATTCAGCAGTAACCCAACCCTCACCTTTTCCTTTAAGAAAACGTGGAACACTTTTATCAACGCTTGCAGTGCAAATGACTCGGGTATCACCAAACTCAACCAACACGGAACCTTCTGCATGTTTGGTATAACCGCAGGTAAATTTTATATCTCTCAGTTGATCAGGATTACGTCCGCTTGGTCTCATGTATGTTCCGGTTAAATCAAAACTGTAGAGTATACCTGACTTGTCGATTATTCTGCTTTCAATTTATCCAATCTAACCCAAAAAGAAAATGGTTATTCACATCTCTTATAGCTTTAGAGTGCTATACTTATCGGCTTGATTCTGTAACTAATCTGTAACTAACCAGGTGAATAATGATTAAAAGTATGACGGCTTACGCAGGCAATGAGACTCTCATAGGAGATACCACGCTTTTTTGTGAATTACGCTCTGTCAACCACCGCTACTGCGATATCACTATTAAATTACCAGAACATTTACGCTTTATTGAAGCAGATGTCCGTACTTTAATAGCCTCAAAAATTAATCGTGGCAAAGTTGAATGCTCAATCAGCTTAAAAAAACAGGCTAAAGAGAGTCATACATTTCACATCAATATGAACGCAGTCACTGCATTACTGGAAGCAACGAATCAAATTGAGGAACTCATGCAAGCCTCTTTGTCATTTTCAGCATTAGATATACTAGCATTCCCTGGCATTCAGCAAGAACCAATAACTGATAAAGCCAAACTCAACGAAGCAATCACTCAGTTAGTAAGCCAAACTTTAACGCAGTTTGTTGAAGTAAGAGAACGAGAAGGGGTTCAGCTTAAAATATTAATTGAAGAACGTTGCATAAAAATGCAAGGGTTTGCTGAATTAGCTAGCCAACGTATACCCCAAGTACTTTTATTAATTCGCAATAAATTAATCGATAGAATTACCGAACTCGTTGCACAACCGGATTTTGATCGACTAGAACAAGAACTGGTTCTTTTAACTCAGAAACTGGATATTACCGAAGAACTAGACCGACTCAATACTCATATTAATGAAGTATTGCGTGTGCTCAATGAAAAAGAGCCCATGGGTAGGCGTTTAGACTTCTTAATGCAAGAACTCAATCGCGAAGCCAATACCTTAGGCTCTAAATCAACTGACAAAGAAATGACTCAAATAGCCATTGAGCTAAAAGTCTTGATTGAGCAGGTCCGTGAACAAATTCAGAACATTGAGTGATGTTTCAGACTGTCTCAATAAAGTGCCTCATCTTTATCAATCCGTAGTTTCAGTCCACTCACATCGTTCTTTTACCAAAGGAGCTGTGTGAGCGTTACCAATACCCTTAGCGATTAATGCGATCACTCGATCATCTTTAAGATAGCCAATGTGCGCCTCCATCGGATTTGCTATCTTACCTATTCCAAAAGCATCAACCACCTTTGCGATATTAATATTGATATTGGTTACATTCGCACACAATCTTGAATCCAAATATTTTGTATTAAAATCATGAGGTATGGCATAGCTTAAAAGATCATTGGGATCACTAAATGCAATGATTGACGTTTCATTAAACATACGAGAACTGTATTTTGGACTCCCTACTGAACAATAGTCGGCTTTTTGCCCAGTCACTTCAGGTAATTCTCGGCCCACTTGCAACATCGGCAGTTGATTGGATAGCATAAAAATTTGTACATGCTTATTTTGTAAAATCTCACGCTTCATTTTACTAATTGTCCGTAACGTGGTCTTTGCATCTGGTTGCTCCAGTAAAGAAACCATCCGTGTTATTCCGTCAATGGTAATACGACTGCCTAAACTGTGAGAGACAAAAAAGATTTCGTCGTCCTTAAAACTCTCATTCAGACTATTACTAAAGTCACATCCGTGCCGACCCTCCTCAGGCAACTGATCCCAACTATCTTTACTCATCCAGCATACTGCCTGAGCAAATGATCGCAGTATAAGATCTCTACTTTTACCAAAATAAATAATAGGGTCAGGGCCGGTATCGTTACTGAACTTCTTCAGCATCTCATTAACCTCTGCCCGACGAAAAGAGTATTCTCCCGAATTATCAAAAGCCAATAGCGCTTTATGCTCACGGGTAATTTCTGACCACGCTAATTCATAAAACCATAGATCTTTACTGGCATCTTCATTTTGTAATCGGGTTACCCGCAAATTACCCAGCTTTTGCTCTGGATCGCTAAAAGACATGATTTGAATATCTTTATAGTTGCTTCCTTTAGCCGTCAGCTTCAGCTCTTTAGCCAGTTTCTCCTGAAACTCTGTTGCATAGCCCGGTAAATGATCACCAACGCCATGAACCATCAATACTTTAGTTTTACCTTGAGGTTCCTCCAGACTAGGCTCTATACCTGCAAAAGGCTTGCCGCGAACCTGACAAACCCGCGTATCATCAGCATTGGATTTTTCTAGGATCGCCTCTGCCACGCCTCTTCCGAAACTGGCGCAACCCGATAAAAGAATAGCCAGAAGCCCCAGCAACAGACTGTTTTTTAAAGTCGATAAAGTCATTTGTTTCTCAATCATCCTGGCTAATATTATTAGCTGTTATTGTAGCGTATTAATCCAATCATCCATTAACATTCACAAATCATTCAGTATTTTTTAACTGGATTCAGTTTGAGCGTCTTTTTCCTGAGGTTACAAATAAAAATAAAGTAAAATAACAACCATAACCCTCTCGTTTTATGAAACACAAAACAACACACAGGTAGAAATGAAAAATTATAAAATCGCCATATTAGCGGGTGACGGTATCGGCCCTGAAATCACTAAAGAAGCCATCAAGGTACTTAAAGTTATTGAAGAGAGAAACGATGTCACTTTTGAATTAATGCCTGCTGCTTTCGGTGCCTGTGCATATTTTGAATTTGGTGATGCCTTCCCGCAAGCGACTATCGATATTTGTGATCAAGCCGATGCTATCCTTAAAGGGACCATAGGTTTAAGCCATGAAGAATCTAAAAAAATCCCTATTGATAAACAACCAGAACGCGGCGCGTTATTACCGCTTCGTCGTCGTTACAACACTTATGCTAACTTTCGTCCTGTTTCTTTACCGAAAGCGTTAGCCCATTTTTCACCGCTGAAACCAGAAATCATTGGTGAAGGCATTGATATTATTATGGTGCGTGAACTGGTAGGCGGCCTGTACTTTGGTAACAAAGAAATGGGCATTAACGAAGAAGGCTTACGTTATGTAAAAGAAACCCTGGAGTATGATGAAAATCAAATCCGTCAGATTCTGCACCAAGCGTTTAAACTGGCCAACAAACGTAAAAAGATCCTGCATAACATTCACAAAAGTAACGTTTTAAAGTCCAGCGTATTGTGGAATGAGATTCTGGATGAAGTTGCAGTTGAATATCCAGATGTGCAAGTGATTCACCAGTTGGTTGATTCTGCGGCTACTAATCTGTGCTTAAGACCGACTCAATTTGACGTCATGGTTATGGAAAACATGTTTGGTGACATTTTAAGCGATCAAGGCGGCGGTATTTTAGGGTCTTTAGGTCTCATGCCTTCTGCGTGTATCGGCCCTGAAAAAGCGTACTATGAACCGTCTCACGGTTCTGCACCTGACATCGCAGGTAAAAACATTGCCAATCCTTATTCAATGATTGGTTCTGTCGCCATGATGCTAGAAAACAGCTTTGATATGGCCGAAGAAGCAAAGAATGTGTGGGCCGCCATGCAAGGTGTTTTTGCCGACGGTTATTCTACAGCCGATCTATCTAAACCTGGCAGCGGTGTCACCATGATTAACACCGTTGAGTTTGGTGATAAAGTCGTTGAGAAATTAAGACAAATGCCTAAAGTCTAACGCTCAAAAACATTAAGCAGACTATTTTAAAGGGCGGGGTGTATAACCTCGCCCTTTTTATTGACCTATACTTTTTCAACCAGACCTGTGCTTGTATTAAACATTTTTAAACCTATATTGCCTTTCTTAATGTTTAACTAGACCAGCCCCTCTAAACCACAATAATACTCAACAAACTACTCCAAGCGCCCAGACCATTGCCACCAACGCCTCTAATACGCAGCCAATAAGTCTGAGCGGGTATCAAGCCCTCCAGTAAGATATGGCTACAGCTTTTAGATGATATGAAGTGTTGCCAGTTACTTTCTATCATGGGATCACCTTGAGTGATCTGCACGTCATAACTCGCTGCGCCGGTCAACTGGGCTACACGAGCAATCAAAGTGCCACTAATCACACCATAAGTGACCTGGAAATTATCAGGTGGTGGTAAAGGATCACTACCTTGAGTATGGGTTATATCGTGACGTAAATCATAGCCGGTGGTGGATAGTATCTTGATATTACCTTGAGCAACCAATTCTAAATAAGGAGCCAGTTGTTTAAGGAGGGCCGTCAAAACAACCCGAAAGCTATCACGCAACGCTATTTTAAGCGTGTCTTTAGTTAAGGCATCATGGTAGGCGGTTTGGTAATCATTATAAGCACTTGCCAGTTGCTGCAATGTTGGAACTTGCACTATCCACGGCTCTGAATAATTCGGATTCCCTGTTAAAGCGGCTAAGATAGTACCCGCTTTAGCCAAATATTCGACCTCACTTAAGCGATCAAGACTGACTATCAATTTAGCTTGCATATTGTTCTCCATCAAATGATAAGAGTGCTGGCAAGGTAATTCATTCACGCACCACTCTAAAAAGGCGGTTGCCCTGATGAGAAGCATAGTCTACTTTTGATCACTTGTGGGAAATAAAATAATATTTATTTTAGGGTTTTTTCTAAACCCTTATATGCTGTGCCTGCAGCTCAGGGACTGAAGCATCATCACTCGCCGTTATCATTAGCACCGATCGTATATACAACCCACATTCTCACTTAAGAACCCTACACTTTTCACCGGTAACATTGGGACAATCCTTATACCAAGTTAGGGCATGTAAGGGTTGCATTGTGGCTTAATCAGGCAATAACTGGAAGAATCGCAAGGACAACATGCCTGCACTTCAATATCGACATAGGGGGTTACAACGTTGCTTTGCCTGTAGTATGCCGTTGCATTTTGAAATCACACCTGATTAGCATGATTAGCATGCAGATTTTTTACTACTGAATTCGGATCGGCTTGTACTAGCTTAAGAAGTACTTTCGCTGGGCCGGTTGGATGTCGATGACCTTGTTCCCAGTTCTGAAGCGTTCTAATATTGACGCCTATTAAGTTTGCAAACTTTGATTGGGAAAACCCCATACCTTCCCGAATAGTCTTTACATCAGGGTCTGGTATTTCATAGACACGAGAAGCAGTTAACTCCCCACGCATTATTTGTCCCGCTTCTTTAACACTTGCGATTAATTCGTTGAAACATTCATCTTTCATATTTAAACTCCGAAATAACAATTTGCCTTAGCACTGACAATTGATCTTTGGTTAAATCATCATGTTCATTCTTAGCATAAGCGAACAGCATAAAAATTTGGTTCTGATTATTGGCCCAGTAATAAATAACTCTTGCTCCACCGCGTTTACCTCTTCCACTGGCGCTACAACGGATTTTGCGAATGCCACCACTACCCTGGATAATTTCACCTGCATCCGGCATGGCTATCAACACATTCTGAAATTCTCGATAGGCCTCATCATTTAAGATAGTGGCAATTTGTTTGGTAAAGATAGATGTTTCAATAATGACCATGAGCATATTATACGTCGTTGACGTAGTGCTTCAAGATTTGTTTGTAAAATAGTCCTACCATTTTAAGAGTAACGAGAACCTAATGGCGAGATTCATAACCTCGCCCTTTTTATTTATGAGTTCTTTTTTAACTTAAGCGTACTCTTGTATTAAACATTTTTATACTTATATTGTCTGTCATTCATGTTTAACTAGCCCTGAGAACTCCTGATGAAACAAGCATTCATAAAACAACTGCTATTAAGTTCTATCGTTTCCGTTTGCTTATCGACTCCCTTACCATCGATAGCCGCCGGACTGCCTCCTTTTGTGGGTGGACAAGCACTCCCCTCATTGGCCCCTATGCTAGAACACAGCATGCCGGCCGTGGTCAATATTTCGACCTCAACCAATATTCAGGTTAACGATAACCCGTTAATGCAAGACCCTTATTTTCGGCAATTTTTTAATGTGCCCAATCAATCCCGTCAGCAACAAAAGAATAGCCTGGGTTCTGGCGTCATTATTGATAGCAACCAAGGCTTAGTACTGACCAACAACCATGTGATTGATAAAGCTGACAAGATTCTGGTTACTCTGACGGATGGTCGCCAATTGAATGCAGAACTCATAGGCACTGATCCAGAAGCCGATATAGCGATTATTAAAGTACCCGCTAACAATTTAACCCAACTTCCCATCGCCGATTCTAGCCAGCTTAAAGTCGGTGATTTTGTAGTCGCCATTGGTAACCCCTTTGGGTTGGGACAAACCGTAACCTCTGGCATTGTTAGCGCCTTGGGTCGTTCAGGTCTGGGTATTGAAGGGTATGAAGACTTTATTCAAACTGACGCCTCTATTAACCCGGGCAATTCAGGGGGTGCACTTGTAAATCTACGGGGCGAACTGATTGGTATGAATACGGCTATTCTGGCGCCCACTGGCGGTAACGTGGGTATCGGTTTTGCTATACCCACTAATATGATTATGCCTATTAAAGACGTACTGGTTAAACATGGCGTAGTCAAACGAGGCTTGCTTGGTGTTACTACTCAGGATTTAACCCCAGAACTTGTTAATGCCTTTAATCTGGATAACAAACACGGCGCGGCTATCAGTCGCATTGAAAATAATTCGCCTGCCGCAGAAGCAGGCTTAGAACCTGGCGACATTATTGTCAGTGCCAATGGAAAACAGGTTAAGAGTAGCCAGGATATCCGTAATATCGTGGGCTTATTACAAATTGGTGATCACGTTAACATTGAATATTACCGTGGTAATGAGAAAAAATCAGTGGTTGCTACGATAGGCAAACAAGCACTCCCTCAACTAGCCGGTGAAAAATTACACCCGCTACTTAAAGGCACCCTATTAACGGCGACCCAAAAAGATCAAGTTGAAGGCGTCTTAATTGAAAAGATACAATCATCATCATACGCTTGGAAGGTCGGCTTAAGGCCCGGTGATATTATTGTTTCAGCCAATCGTTATCGGGTGAATAACCTTGAAGAATTAAAAAAGGTCGTTGACCCTGAGAATGCCCTACTAATTAATATCCAACGCGGTCAAGAAGGCTTCTTTGTTGTGTTAAGATGATAAAACAGGCGAAAGGTAATAACTACTGTTATCTTTCGCCATTACCTTTTGTCTTTTTTAATGTATATGAACGATAGAAACTTTATTCCCTTAAATATTGCCATATTAGTGGTGTCAGATACCCGTACAGACGCTGATGATACCTCAGGAAAAACATTAGTTGATCGGACCGCAGAAGCAGGACATCTTGTTCAGGAAAAGGTCATCGTACCGGATGATATTTATCAAATCAGAGCTGTGGTTTCAAAATGGATCGCCAGTGACAACATCAATGTAATCATCAGCACGGGAGGCACCGGCGTCACCGGTAGAGATGGTACGCCCGAGGCCGTCTCTCCTTTACTTGATAAGGTATTGGATGGTTTTGGTGAAACCTTCAGATGGCTATCCTATCAGGATATTAAAACCTCAACGATTCAATCCAGAGCGCTCGCAGGCGTTGCAAACGGCACTTATATTTTTTGCCTGCCCGGTTCTTCTGGTGCCTGTAGAACCGCATGGGATGCTTTAATTAAGGATCAATTGGATTATCGAACCCGACCGTGTAATTTAGTGCAACTAATGCCTAGACTTATGGAAAAATAATAATGAAATCTGTATTTTTATTGCTGGCCTCACTCAGCGCAATGACCGGTGTTGGCTTGGGAGCTTTTGGTGCTCATGGCTTGAAAAACGTGTTGAGTCCCGAACTGCTAACGGTTTATCAAACCGGCGTGACTTACCAAATGTGGCACGCACTGGGTTTAATGGGCATTGCCTTTGTGCATCAACAAGCCGCTGAGTCTAAATTAATTAATTGGGCCGGGTGGTTGATGTTTATAGGTATAATTTTATTTTCAGGCAGTCTCTACCTCCTGGCCATACTCGATTTAAAGTGGATAGGTATAATTACCCCAATAGGCGGAGTCAGTTTTATCATGGCTTGGGTTTTAATCGCTATTTTTGCAACAAAAAAACAACATAACAGCAGGTATAAGAATGCGCGAAGCTAACCCACAAACCATATACTTAAAGGATTACACCGTTCCTGAATTTCTGATTAGTAACGTTGATCTAAACTTTAATTTAACTGAAGACAATACCCGGGTTATCTCGCGACTGACTTTAACCCGTAACCCTGCCAGTCAAACAGGCGATGCGCCACTGGTTTTATTGGGTGAAAATCTAAAGCTAATCCGCGTTATTATCCATGATGACGAGGAACTCACTGAAGCGGACTACCAGCTTACACCCGAATCATTAATCATTCACTCGGTGCCACAACACCGTGAATTTGTCTTAACGATCGAAAACACCATAAATCCCAAAGCTAATACAGCCTTGGAGGGCCTGTACCTTTCTAACGGAATGCTGTGTACGCAATGCGAAGCGGAAGGGTTTAGAAAAATTACTTATTTTCTGGATAGACCGGATGTCATGAGTAAATTTACCACCACTCTGGTAGGTGATAAAACTCAATATCCGGTGTTATTATCGAATGGTAATAAAATAGCTTCAGGTGACTTGGATAATAATCAGCATTGGGTTACCTGGGAAGATCCATTTAATAAACCCTGCTATTTATTCGCCTTGGTCGCTGGACAATTAGACTGTATTGAAGATCATTTCATCACAAAATCAGGCCGCTCGATTAGTTTACAAATATTTGTTGAACCACATGATTTAGACAAATGTGATCATGCGATGCAATCACTTAAAAACTCCATGAAATGGGATGAAGAAGTCTATGGTCTGGAATATGACCTGGACTTATACATGATTGTAGCGGTAGGACACTTTAATATGGGGGCGATGGAAAACAAAGGCCTCAATGTGTTTAATACCAAATTTGTATTAGCCCGTCCTGATACCGCCACAGACTTTGATTATGAGCATATTGAAGGCGTGATTGGTCATGAATATTTTCATAACTGGACAGGTAACCGCGTCACCTGTCGTGATTGGTTTCAACTCAGTTTAAAAGAAGGCTTTACGGTCTTTCGAGACCAGGAGTTTACCGGTGATCGCACCTCTAAAGCCGTTAAGCGCATTGAGGATGTAATCAACTTGCGTACCCGTCAGTTTGCTGAAGATGCCGGACCAATGGCTCACCCTATCAGACCTGACACGTACATTGAAATTAATAATTTCTACACGCTCACGGTTTATGAGAAAGGCGCTGAAGTCGTGCGCATGATCCATACCCTGTTAGGGGCAGAAGGCTTTAGAAAAGGCAGTGACTTATACTTTGCTCGCCATGATGGTCAGGCCGTCACCTGTAATGACTTTGTGAATGCGATGGAAGCGGCTAATGGGGTTGATCTCACTCAATTCCGGCGCTGGTATGAACAAGCGGGTACGCCGGTCCTAACGGTTCAACAAGCCTACGATGCCGCAGCTCAAACCCTCAGCTTAACCATTAAACAACATTGCCCTCCTACGCCTGGGCAAGACCATAAAGAGCCGCTACATATTCCGGTCACTGTCGGATTAATTAATCAAGACGGGGCAACGCTTAATTGCCAATTACAAGGTGAAACCAGTGCTACAGCCCAAGTCATTTTACAGTTGACCGAAGCTGAACAACGCTTTGTATTTAAAAACCTGACAGAGCAACCCATCGTATCGCTATTAAGAGGTTTTTCTGCACCCGTCAAATTAGTGATGGAGCGCAGTCTTGAAGAGCTGGCCTTTTTATTAAGCTATGATCCCGATACCTTTAACCGCTGGGAAGCAGGTCAACAACTGGCCGGACAAATTATTACCGGCCTGATTGCTGATGTACAAGCCGGTCGTGAATTACACATAAACCCAATTATTGTTAACGCCTTTAAACAAGTCCTTGAACAACCTTGGGATGACTTGTCTTATTTCTCTTTATTATTAACTTTACCGTCAGAAACCTATTTGGCAGAACAAATGGCTGTCATTGATGTAGACGCGATTCATACCGCACGTGAATTTGTTTTAGTCTCTTTGGCTGAACAATTACAAACCCAATTTAAAGCCCTGTATTTAGAGAACCACCGAGAAGAATCAGGCCAATTTGATGCCGGTGCTATTGGGCGTAGACGTATCAAAAATGTTTGTCTTGCTTATTTAGGCCGACTAGAACAAACAGACATTCAGCAATGGGCAGAACAACAATTTACGGTTGCTAGAAATATGACTGATCAAATTGCTGCTTTAGCGGTTATCGTCAATAGCGCACACCCTGCTAAAGAAACATGCTTAACCAGCTTTTATCAACAATGGCAGAACGAAGCCTTAGTGATTGATAAATGGTTTTCTTTACAATCTTCAAGCTCTAATCCAGATACCTTTAGTGTGGTGCAAAGCTTATTGCAACACCCGGCTTTTGACTTAAGAAACCCCAATCGAGTAAGATCACTCATTGGCGCTTTTAGCCAAGCTAACCCTTTACACTTCCACGCGGCCAATGGCCAGGGTTATCAATTTTTAGGTGACCACATCATTGCCCTTAATACCTTAAACCCGCAAGTGGCTTCACGGATGTTAAATGCCTTAACCTCTTGGCGTCGTTATGATGAGGGTCGACAAGCATTGATGAAAACACAATTAGAAAGAATCATCGCGACCGATGCAGTTTCTAAAGATGTTTATGAAGTTGCCAGCAAGAGCTTAGCCTAATATTATTAACACCCTTATCCATCGCTTATAAAGATACCCAGATACAATGACTTTTCTCACTTCTCAAACAAAGGGCCCTGCTCATAATGATGATGTAAACTCCTCGAAATCCACGTTATGGATTTCGATAATCACTTTCATTATTGCGGCCTATCTGCTGTTTGGACACTTAGGAGGTTCGGCCTTAATCTCTCCTGATGAAGGCCGTAACGCTGAAGTAGCCCGGGAAATGAGTGAGTCACACTCATGGTTAGTGCCTACGTATAATGGCCTAACCTATCTTGATAAGCCGGCGTTTTATTTTAAGACGGTCGCGCTGTCTTTTTCATTATTCGGTGAGACAGAAGGTGCGGCACGCTTTTCTTCCGCGTTCTTTGGCTTTGCATTAGTCGTTGCGGTGTTTTTCTTTTGCCGAAAAGTATACGATCAGCGTACCGCACTACTAGCAACGCTAATTGTTGCATCGACACCGCTTTATATTGCGTTTGCAAGGATCGTTATTTTTGATATGACTTTAGCGTTCTTTGTTTCCAGCACCATTTTTTCGTGTTATCTGGCAGAAGAATATGACGATAAACAACATAAATACTGGTACTTACTGGCAGCCTTTTTAGCGGGCTGCGCCACTTTGGTAAAGGGGCCGGTTGGTTTTATTATTCCATCTCTGGTTGTTGCAATTTTTAATGGCTTTGAACATCGCTTAAGTGCTTTAAAGCGCGTTTTTGCCTGGCCTAACTGGCTGCTCTTCTTCGCCATCGTATTGCCGTGGTTTATTGGGTTATCGATACTCTGCCCTGATTTTCCTTATTATGGCATCATGAAAGAGTCCATTTCGAGATTTACCACTACAGAGTTTCATCGAACCGCTCCCTTTTATTATTACGCTATTATTATCGCCAGCACGTTTTTCCCCTGGAGCTTTATACTCCCAGAAGCGACTGTCGTCGCTTGGCGTAACAGGAAACAGTGGTCTAAAGCTGATCGTTTATTTATAATCTGGGTCATTGTTGTCGTCCTGTTTTTCTCTGTTTCTAAATCAAAATTGCCCGGCTACATTCTCACTGGAGTCATGGTTCTAGGGATATTAACGGCCCGTGTTTTTGCTCAGGCATTTAATAACGAAACGGGGCGTGCCAAACAAATTCTATGGCATGCGACCCTTCCATTATTATTATTAAGCACAATACTGGCTATCGCCTTGGGTGTTGTTTTTACAGATCCTGAAATACTTCGTAGCCGACTTGCTACTAAACAACACGATGCGTTTAATCTTTTTATACCCACCATTTTGCCCATGGCAATTTCCTTTGGTATCGTAGCCTTACTCTCTATTGCTGCACTCTGGACTCGACACAGCCGGATAATATTTGGAGCTTTTCTGAGTTTCCCAATCCTCTTAATGACCGTCAATTTTAATGTCTTGGCAACCTTTTCAGACACCCGTTCTGCACGGCATCTGGCAGAAAAGATTACCACGGCCATACCGCCAGAAGCTGAACTCGTTTGCCTGGAATGTATGCCTAATGGTTTACCGTTTTACCTTAAACATCAGGTCACTGTCATCAGTCGAGACGGCAGTGAATTAACCAGTAATTATGTCGTCTTTAATCTTAAAACCCTTAAACCCTGGCCAGAGGGGATGATTCCTTTTACAGAAAGAGAAAACTGGCTGGCCTCAAGAACGCACCCCATTTATCTAATGACCGACAGTAACCACCTGCCAAGTTTACAAGCCATTGCCACGGCACAAGGCGTTGAAATCAAAGCACTCGATTATAAATATTCAGCAATTTTATTGCCCACACCAACAGGACATTAATTATGTGTGGTATTTGTGGTTTAGTTGCGCTAGAAGGTCTTAAAGACAGCCCCGCTAGCCAGGAACGTGTTAACAAAATGATTGATACCTTAATGCATCGAGGCCCTGATGATACCGGTATTGATGGTGATGTTTCCGCCGTATTTGGGATGACTCGCTTAGCCATACGTGGCTTAAGTGATGGCAAGCAACCCATTATCGACACAGAGACCGGTGTCATGATGGCGTGTAATGGTGAAATTGACAACCACCAGGAATTGCGTGAATGGTTATTAAGTCGCGGCAGACCCGTTGCACAAAGTACCGATGTCGCGGTTATCCCCGGTTTATATTTAGAACTGGGCGATGCTTTTGTCGAACAACTAAAAGGCGCTTTTGCTATCGCCATTTGGGACCCACGCTCAAAGAAGCTGTTATTAGCACGAGACCGCGCTGGAGAACGGCCCTTATTTTTCTCTGTTAACGAAGGCGTGATCTCCTTTGCCTCTCTTATCTCCGCCTTAGTATCAACCAGCGAACAGCCCTTTGAAATCAACGAAGACGCAGTCCATCGTTACTTACAATCCGGTTTTTTTGTTGCACCCAACAGCCCTTTTACCAATCTTCATAAAGTATCACCTGGCGAAATAATCACTATCAATACAGAAGGCATTGAGCGTAAACGCTATTGGCAATGGAATAATGTACAAACACCTAAAAAATCAGGCTCGTTAGAGGCCTTTGATACCGTGTTTAGAGCCGCTGTCAGAAAACAAAGCGAAGTCGATGTTGATTTCGGCTTATTTTTAAGTGGCGGGCTTGATTCATCCCTGATTACCGCAGTAACCAAAGACATTCGTCCTGAAAAAACCCTGACGGCTTATAGCCTTCGCTTTTCCGAAGCTTCGTATGATGAAGGACATTATGCTGAACAAGTAGCCAACAGCATTGGTGTTAACTTCGTGCCCGTCTGGGTGCGCCCAGAAGATTTTCCTCCGACCATTGCCAAACTGGTTCGACAAGTCGGTGAACCCTTATCCGATCCTGCCTGGGTACCCAGTGCCTTATTGGCTAGACGGGCGGCACAAGATGTACGGGTGGCCTTGGTGGGTGAAGGAGCCGACGAACTATTTGGCGGTTATCCCACTTACTTTGGGGCTGGATTCGCAGGTTATTATGCACAACTGCCAGCGCCCATAAGAACACTCATTCGACGTGCTGTGGATAGCTGGCCGTCCAGTGATAAAAAAGTAACTATCGCTTTTCTACTCAAGCGGTTTATTTTGGGAGATGACTTAGACTTCCTGGGTCGTCATATTCTTTGGACATCTTCTATCTCGCCGACCATTTTAACGCGCTTAGGTGTCACACCGCCGTTAATGACCCACCCGATTTATTCATCGACAGAGATGCTAAATCGACTACAACAACATGATTTGGAAACCTCTTTAGCAGAAGGTCTGTTAACTAAAGCAGACCGCGCCAGTATGAAGTCTGCCTTAGAACTGCGAGCCCCTTTTCTAGATCAGGACGTTATGGAATTTGCAGCCACACTACCTGAAAATGAACGGGTTCAACAGATAAAAACGAAAGTGTTTCTAAAGGAATATGCGCTGCGCTATTTACCCAAAGACATCGTGTACCGCAAAAAACGGGGGCTTTCAGTTCCGTTAAGTAGTTGGTTACGCGAACCCTTATATGACTGGGCGACAGAAAAACTAAGTTCACCGCTTCTGGAAAGAGCCGGTGTCAATCCCCTAGTCGCAATCCAGCTATTACAGGAACATACCCAACGCAAAGCAGATCATGCCCGACCCATTTGGACCTTATGCGTACTCAGTGAATGGTTAGAATGGGTCTCAACCACCTAGCTTAGGCTTACGTTTTTACGTTGACGCTGAGCAATAAGCCACTTTAAGCCCATCGTTAATCCAAAGAAAGCACAGGCAGCGATGGCCAGATATTGTGCTAGATGAGATATATCAGCCTGTATCGCACCCGCGCCCACTAAAGTTGCGGTTACTCCCAAAGGCAAAAAGCCTATAAACGTACCGATCCAAAAGTCCGTATGACTTACTGCACTCATCCCTAACAAAATATCGTTATACAAGCCACTAATAGGCAGTTGCCTTACAAATACGACAGACTGCCATCCTTGCGCTTGCGTAGACTGTGATAAGGCGATAATCTTGGGGAACTTCTTGTG
>CAIPPE010000240.1 GCA_903866825.1 uncultured Methylococcaceae bacterium | reverse complement strand
TGCTCTAAACCTTGTTCTAAACCTTGTTCTAAACCCTTTTGGCGACTGGTTTCCAACCAATTATTTACAGTTTCTGATAACATAGATTCTACCTCTTTAAGATCGTTAAATTTAATAAGTGTGTTATTGGGTAATTTTTTTGGTATCAAAACCCGATTAAACCAAACAGTAAATGCCCGATGCAAACTGGCTTGTTCTTTATCGCTTAACCACGCCAACAATAGTTGGACAACCGCTTTAATATCTTGTTCGGTGTGGCTGTTTTCAAGCTTAAATAAAGCGGTTACCAGATTTTTCAGCGTGCCGGGGTCTTGGTCTGCGTAAGCGTTTTGATCTATCAGCAGAAAGCGTAATAAAGGTCGATGTGCTTCTAGACCTGCGGGCGCTTCGTGGATAAGTTTATCTAAATCAACAGGCGACCGCCATGACTTTGCACCATTATAAATTACTATCGGTAAAACGGGCGGTAATAAATCTTGCTTGCCCAAATTCTTTGAACGTATCAAATCTTGATAGAGCAAAGCCAGATAAGCCATGACTCTAACCGCCATAAAATGTTCATCGCTCGATTGAAATTCTAATAGCAAATAAACATAAGTACCTATGCAAAATTAATCCGGTATTTGCTACCTAGAGATTCAAATATGTTTTTAAGCTCAGATTTTAGGGTATCAAAACAACAATGAGCTTCCCACGGTAGCCAAAAATACTTAATTTGTTTCCATAGAATTTCAATCGGATTTAGTTCTGGTGAATAGGGTGGTAAATACCATACCCACACTTTTTGAGCTAACCAGTTCCACTGAGCCTTTTTAACCGCTTTTTTATGTATTGGCGCATTATCCATTACGATAATCGTCAGTTTTTTAGGCTCATGAGTTTTAATAAAACCATCAATAGTACGAATGATTGTCTCATTAGTTACCGATTCTTCAACTATTTCAAAATAACTTTGGTGACTACGATTGATTAAACCAATCACGTTAAGTCGCCCATTCACATTCGCAGGTAATTCAATCGTTTGTCCTTTAATCTGCCATGCATAAGGCACACAGGATTTTGAACTCAGACCACTTTCATCCAAATAGTAAACATCTAATTCGCCTTGCTTTTCGCGGTTATGAAATTCAGTTAGTATACGTTTGGCATCATTAAAACGATCTTGGTCTCGATATTTTTTAAGGCTGCGACGACAGCGCTTCCACGTCATCATCTCATTCCTCAGCCATCTAATAAGAGTCCCTTTTTTCAAATCTTTCCCAGTTCGTTTTTTATATTTTTCAATGACATCCCTTAGCTGATGTGGTGATTCAGCAACTGTTTGTTTCAGCCATTTTTTATCTTCAACACTTCCTTTTGATGGGCGACCTGGATGAAAATCATCTCGTAATCCTAATAAGCCCTTACCTTCCCAAGCCCGTAACCAATCTGAAACAGTATCCCTATCAACTGCGAATATATCTGCAAGTTGATTTAAGCTATAACGTTTTCCACTCAGATATACCGCGTGCGCTCTTTGTCTAAATCTTGCCCACGGTGCATAACGTGACGCATCTAATAATGTTATTTGTTCAGCTTCAGTCAAAGGGATTATAAATTTCATTGCAAAACCTATCTGCTTAGTTTGGCTTCTATCATTTATAGTTTAGTTTACCTGTGTTTTTATGCAACTGTACTTACATTTAGACGAGTTTCTAGACTACAGTGCGGCGATTTTAAAAAACGCATCTATTAATGCGTCTTAGCTTCACCACGTTTTAATAAACTCAATAACTCGCTATTGGTCGACAATACAATACTGGTATCATTACCGATGATTTTGCGATAAGTATCCATACTCTTAGTAAACTTATAAAAATCTGCGGCTTCAGATCGTTGAGCATAAGCTTTAGCATAAATTTCGGTGGCTTTAGCATCAGCTTCACCTTGAATTTCTTGTACTTGTTTGTAAGCCGTCGATTGAATCTGATTAATATCACGTTCTTTATTGCCATTTATCCGCGCCGCTTCACCTTCACCTTCAGAACGGAAACGTTGTGCGATTTG
>CAIPPE010000239.1 GCA_903866825.1 uncultured Methylococcaceae bacterium | reverse complement strand
CTTAGGTTGGTATCCCGATGCGCTTCATGCTCATAGCAATTATAAAGTTTTATAAATACTATATTAGCCCCTTGCTTGGCTCTAACTGTCGTTTTTATCCAAGCTGTTCAAGTTATTCCTTAGAAGCACTTCAGCGTCATGGTGCTATCATTGGTTTTTATCTCACCCTCAAAAGATTATTAAAGTGCCACCCTTTTAATAAAGGGGGCATTGATCCCGTTCCAGAAAAATTTGGTAATAAGAATGGATAATATAAGATTTGTACTCGTTGTTACTTTTGCAATGCTGGTATTTATGATGTGGCAGGCTTGGGAGCAAGACTATAACCCAAAACCAGAAGTGGCTACAATTTCAAGCCCGGATATCGCAAAAAATAAAGAAGATTTACCTACTACGGATTTGGCACAATCATCCTTACCCGCAGGAGCTGAAACACAAAATACAGACTCAGCCCCCGTATTTACTTCACCCTCTGCAAAGACAGTGAAAATTAAAACGGATGTTATTGCGCTTGAAATTGATTTACAAGGTGCTACAGTCACCAATTTAGATCTATTAAGTTACCCCATCGAAAAACCAAATAACGTAGTTAATAGTGTGCGTCAATTGGTAGGTATGCAACCCGCCGAAATTAATACAGCCCCTATACGCTTATTTAATAATAATCCAGAAAAAATATTTGTTGCTCAAAGTGGTTTAATTGCAGACAGTGGATCTACAACTGCACCTAATCACTACACAGTTTTTAATAACGAGAAAGACAGTTATAACCTTCAAGACGGTCAGGACAGTTTTTCAGTGCCATTAACCTGGACAGATAATCAGGGTTTGGTTATCACCAAGGTATTTACCTTTACTCGGGGTAGCTATGAAATCAAACTGGATCAATCTGTAAAAAACAACTCAGGAAAAACCTGGTCTGGCAGACAATATAGTCAATTATTAAAAACCCAGGATAAAGCTGGTAAGGGCAACATGCTGACGGGTGGCATGAGAGCTTATGATGGTGGGGTTATTTATACAGAAAAAAGTAAATATCAAAAAATCAGTTTTGATGATATGGCTGATGAAACGTTAGATGTAACATCTAAAGGTGGTTGGACAGCGATGATTCAACATTATTTCGCTTCTGCTTGGATTCCGCCAGCTGATCAGGAAAATCATTTTTATACTAAAGAATTAAAAGATGGTCGTTTTGTCATTGGAACCTATTCTCCTTCTGCGGTTGTAGAACCTAATACTGAAGCAAAATTTGCTTCTCAGTTGTTCGCAGGTCCTAAAATTCAACCCATGATGGAGAAAGTTGCACAGGGTCTTGAACTGACCGTTGATTATAGTGTTTTAACCTTTATTGGCAAACCTATATACAGTCTGTTAAATCTTATTCATGGCGTCATTGGAAATTGGGGTTTAGCAATTATGGGTGTAACTTTTTGTATTAAGTTACTGTTTTTCCCATTATCTCAATCCAGCTTCAGATCAATGGCTAAAATGCGGAAAATTCAACCGCGTTTAAAAGAGTTACAGGATCGATTTGCAGATGATAGACCTCGTTTCAATACTGAAATGATGAATCTGTATAAAAAGGAAAAAGTTAATCCATTAGGTGGCTGTTTACCTATTTTGATACAAATTCCTGTATTTATGGCGTTATACTGGGTATTAAGTGAGACGGTTGAATTTCGTCAAGCGCCTTTTATATTATGGATACAAGATTTATCAATACAGGATCCTTTTTATATCTTACCTGTGATAATGGGTATTTCTATGAAAATTCAGCAGAGTTTAAACCCTGCGCCTATTGATCCTATTCAAGCAAAAGTGATGAAGATGTTTCCTATCGTCTTCACTGTATTTTTTCTGTTCTTTCCAGCAGGTTTGGTTTTATATTGGGTTATTAACAACACCTTATCCATCATTCAACAAACCTATATTACAAAGCAAATAGAAAAAGAAGGCTAATTTGCTGGTAAATCAATATACCATTGCAGCCATTGCTACACCACCCGGGAATGGTGGTGTAGGTATTATCCGAATTTCAGGAACTAAAGTTCCTGAAATTGCCAAACAACTTTTCAATAAACCCTTGATTCCAAGATATGCCCAGTTTTCTGCCTTTTTAGACGGAGATGGCGGCGTTATTGATTCAGGGATTAGTCTTTATTTTCCTGCTCCTGCTTCCTACACGGGCGAAGATATACTTGAACTGCAAGGTCATGGGGGTTCTGTTGTCTTAGACATGTTATTACGTCGGGTAATTTCCTTGGGAGCACGTTTAGCCAATCCGGGTGAATTTACAGAACGCGCTTTTTTAAATGATAAACTTGATTTAGCCCAAGCCGAAGCGGTTGCTGATTTAATTGAAAGCAGTACAGAGCAGTCTGTCCGTTCAGCACAGAAATCAATGCAAGGTGAGTTCTCAAACCAGATTAATGAGTTGGTTACAGAGTTAACAGAACTGCGAATTTATGTAGAAGCCTCAATCGATTTTGTCGATGAAGAGATTGATTTCTTAACTGATGGCGTGGTTGAAAAGCGCATTATTAGGTTATTGCAGCGAATTCAACAAATTCAAAAAACAGCACAACAAGGTCGTTTATTACGCGATGGGATGACGGTTGTTTTAGTCGGTAAACCCAATGCAGGAAAGTCCAGTTTATTGAATGCATTGGCAGGACATGAGGCAGCGATTGTTACTGACATTGCTGGAACGACTCGAGACGTGTTGAGGGAGCGGATTCAATTAGATGGCATGCCATTACATATTATAGACACGGCTGGATTAAGAGACAGTGAAAACACCATTGAAAAAGAAGGCATCCGGAGAGCCCATTTAGAGATTCAAAAAGCCGATAAAATTTTATTACTGATTGATGCGAGAGAAGCAGAATCAGATGAATTATTAAAAACATTGCCAACTCATATTCCCATCACCAAAGTTTTTAACAAAATCGATTTACTGAATATAGAGCCTGAAATTATGCAGACTGAAACGGGGTTTAATTGTTATCTATCCATAAAAACAGGCCAGGGCATGTCTTTATTAAGACAGCATCTTAAAGAAAGTGTCGGTTTTAATGAAGCAACTGATAATGTATTTATGGCCAGAAGGCGACATATAGAAGCAATAAGAGCGGGAAGTGAATTTGTAGAAAGCGCTTTAAGCCAATTACAAATCAACCAAGCGGGTGAATTAGTTGCAGAGGACTTAAGACATGCACAAATGAGCTTTTCTGAAATTACCGGTAAAGTAAGCTCCGATGAACTACTTGGAAAAATATTCTCTAGCTTTTGTATAGGAAAGTAACCTAGTAAAACAACCGAAAACAACAACTAAACAAAGCCAATAAAATAAGGGTATGTAGCAATACACGCCCTTTTTTGTTTTCTAATTATTGTCTTTACTTTGCCTTTTTTTACCCCTATATTACCCCTACGGACTTTAAAGGGGTAAGAAGGGGTAAATTATGAAGATAACCATAGAGAAGCGGAATAACAAAGAAGGTGATAAGCAAAGTATCAGGCTTATCTATTGGCATGGCAGCTATACCGATAAAGATGGAAAATTAAAGCACAACCGGAAACGTGAGCAGCTTGACCAATATCTCTACACCACTCCGAAAACAAAGCACGAAAAACAGCACAACAAAGAAACCATGCAATTAGTGGAGCAGATCAAGGCCAAACGTATTGCCGAAGCTGCAAGCGGTCAGCATGGTTTTACCGATACCAATAAGTTAAGCACTAACTTTTATTCTTTCTTCAATAAGATCATGGAGACCAAGAAAACCAACGAGAGCAATAAAAATTATGATTTATGGCAAGCGGTTTTAATCCAGCTTAAACGCTATCATCCAGACGAGGGTTTAACCTTCGAGCAAGTTACCGTTGAATGGTTGGAAGGTGTGCGTAAATATTTTGACTCACAAGCCAAAACAAAAAGCGGAAACCTTATTAGTAGTGGGACAGCATCATCATATTTTAATAAAGTCAGAGCGGTGATTAATGAGGCTTATGCAAAAGAGATCATAACTAAAAACCCTTTAAAACAGGTCAAAGGTATTACCCCCATAAGCAGTGAAAGAGTTTTTTTAACGATTGATGAAGTCAGAGCCTTAGTTAAGACGGATTGCCGTTATGACGTATTAAAAAACGCTTTTCTATTTTCCTGTTTAACTGGCTTAAGATGGTCAGATATTAATAAACTGGATTGGTCAGAGATCAGTGAGTTTAACGGCGTTAATAGAATAACCTTTAATCAGAAGAAAACCGGAAACCTTCAATATTTAGACCTACCACCACAGGCTTATAGCCTGCTCAATGCTTTTGAGAAGAAAGGGCGCGTATTTCAGAGCCTTAAATATTCTGCTTATATGAATATTGAGCTACTACGCTGGACAATGTCAGCGGGTATTAGCAAGCATGTTACTTTTCACGCAGGGCGACACACATTCGCGGTCAGCTTGATTACTCAAGGCGTGGAAATTTACACCATTTCAAAATTAATGGGACACACCGAGGTTAAAACAACTCAAATTTATGCGGATATTATCGACAAGGTAAGAAAGGACGCTATGTATAAAATCCCAGACATAGGTTTATAATTAAACTTAACCGGATAGCTCGACGGGGCAACAAGTAAGACTCATTACCTTATTTCCGGTTAATCTCTTCGTAATGATTGCACTTTAATGGAGTGTTATGTTGCCAGTATTTCCCACAGTAGACGATCTTAACCAATCTAATGTAGAGTTAGGACAGGATTTATTATCATGGTGGATTGCATTCAACGCAGAAAAAAAGGGTATTGATCCTTATGATGTGCCGATAAAAATACAAGATGAAATTATCTTAAACATGAGGTCAATGGATGGTGACTCAGCAACTAACGCAGCACTTGAAAAAGCTATAAAACGAGCCGCGCAAGGTGAATATGAGAAAGCAGGGGAGCTGGTGCGTGAATTAGTTGTTGAGGGTGTAATTAGTATTATTACTCTTGATGAATGCATTACAGGTAAAAGAAGGCAGCGTAGTAATGCATTGAAACCTAGAAAAGATGAATTGCAAAAATTGATTATTGAAATTGCAACTGAAAATCCAGATATAACACCAACGGCTTTGTTGATCGAGCTTAAAAAATATAAGGATGTTAGGAAGGTAATTGCGGACATTACAGAGGATGAAATTCACTTTACAGGGAAGGATGAAAACAGCAGCAAATCCGCCACAATTTCAGGATTAAAAGACCGTCTAACACGCGCCAAAAAATATATTAATTCGCTCTAACCAGTTAGCGCGATACCGCTCATTTATCGTTTAATCTTCTAAATAACAGAAAGAAGATTAAACAATGGAAAAATCAACAGTTACACTTCAAGATGTATTTGACCGCATTAATACTCTTACCAATGCGGTTTTATCCAACAAGCAAACTTTAAACATTGACGAAGCCGCCGCCTTTACAGGTTTAGCGGTGAGTTACCTGTACAAATTAACTTCAACGCAAGAAATCCCACACTATAAGCCACGCGGGAAAATGCTCTATTTTGATCGATCAGAATTAGAGTCATGGTTAAGACAGGGCAAAGTCAGCAGCAACGCAGAAATAGAGCGTAAAGCAGTTGCACATATTGTAGGAGTGTAATCATGGACAGATTAGGCCGCGCCGCCACTGGTAATGACGGCACAAAAGAAATAAAGCAAACATATTTTATCACCTCAGTAAAACCATTGTTAATCAAAATAGCATCATGGTTAAGATTAGTAGGTGTGAGCATATGAGCAACATAGATGCCTTACTTTCTAAACTAGATAAAGTTAAATCCAACGGCAATGGTAAATGGCTTGCACGTTGTCCAGCACATAACGATAAAAGCCCTTCATTAGCTATTAAGGAAACCGAAGACAGAAAAACCTTAATCCACTGTTTTAGTGGTTGTTCAGTTGCGGATATTGTCGCAGCGGTTGGACTAGAATTAAGCGATTTAATGCCAGATAACCCAACTTATCAGAAAGGTGCAAGGCCACCTAAATTCAATAAATACGAATTGTTTGATCGTGTTGTTTTTGAGGCAACTATTTTAAGCCTAGGAATAAGGCAATTATTGAACCTTGAGGACTTATCCCAAGCAGATTTATTAAGAGTTGTTCAAGCTGAAAATGTTATCAATGACATTGCAAGGGAGGTTAGATAATGAGCCTTGAAGATAAGAGAGACGCATTGTTTAACCCTGCAGTTACAACAGACCCCCTACGCGCACCGACCACAAAGGCGGCACCCTATCCAGTGGAGGCGCTAGGAGATACCCTAGGAAAAGCAGCGAAGGCACTTCACGAGGTTGTTAAAGCACCCTTGGCTATGTGTGCTCAATCCGTTCTTGCTTCTGCAGCACTATCAGCACAAACACATTTTAATGTTAAGTTGCCGTGGGGTGAGATTAAACCCTTATCATTATTTATTCTAACGGTTGCTTTATCCGGTGAACGTAAAACAACCATTGATAAGTTAGTCTTAGGAGCGGCAAAGGCTCAAGAATTTGAAGATTTAGCAGCTTATCAAGTAAGCCTTAAAAATTATGAAGATGAGTTATCGCACTGGAAAGCAGCGAACGAAAAGCGAAATAAAAAACAATCACCAAGAAACCAAGCCGCAAGCGATTTTGAAGCGTTAGCCGAGTCAGAAGCAACACCACAACCAGAAGCGCCCATTATGCCCTTACGCTTTGTTGAAGACCCAACAGCAGAAGGTTTATATAAATTGCTGGCAGTTGGTCAACCCAGTGTTGGTATGTTTAGCGATGAGGGGGCGCTAGTTATCGGAGGTCATGCTCTAAGTAAAGACAATGCAATTAAAACGATGGCGATGTGGTGCAAGCTATGGGACGGCTCAAACCTAACGCGGGTTAGAGCTGGCGAGGGCGCTTCTGCATTGTATAACAGGCGTTTATCTATCAACTTGCAAGCTCAACCAGAAGTTATGGAGAAACTGCTTAATGATTCGATGGCAAATGCTCAAGGTTTTCTTGCAAGATGTCTGACCGCTTGGCCTGACTCAACAATAGGAACGCGTCATATTAATAATTTTGAGCGGGTAGACGATAGGCCGGAATTAAAGCGCCTATTTGCAGTATTAAAAACATTAACAGAAGCAGAGCCTCGCACCTCAGAGAGATCAAAACAAGAGTTAGACCCGATTGAATTACCGCTTACAGATAATAATACAGTCACCATGGCACTAAGAGCGGTTAATCAGTTTGAAACCATGATGGGCTCAGGTAATGATTTATGTGAGTTAACAGACCGCGCAAGTAAAGCGGTCGAAAATGCTTGTCGTATCGCTGGCATATTGGCAGTAATTGAAAGCGGCATGGCTACACGCTCAATCAGTAAAAAACATCTTGGCAATGGGCTCATTTTAATGCAGTGGTATCTTGAGGAGTCCTTGCGGATTAAAAGTGTATCAGTGGTGCCACAATCGGTAAAAGATGCTGAAACGCTTGTTAACTGGCTACAAGAGCGGAATATCAAACTATTCAACAGCACGATGATTTTACAAAAAGGCGCTAATCAACTCAGAAGCAAAGCACGACTTGAACCCGCTATAAAAGAACTTATGGACAATGGTTATCTTGCATTAAATGAGTCGGGCACATTTATAGAAGGGAAACCCGCGCGTACTAGCTGGAGGATATTGTCTTATGTGGTTTGATCCATTTAAACAAGATATTGAAACTTCACTAGTTGCTAATCTTGCTAAAGTTGCTAATTATCAACCTCACATTGATGAGCTTACCCCTAAAGTTAGCAGAATTAGCGAAATTAGCAGGGAGGTAATCAGCGAAAACATAAATTCTGATTTACCAAAATTAGCAGAATTAGCAGAATTAGCAACTACCCAAGATAATGAAACATTCGTTAAATGCTATGACTGTTTATTTTTCAAATCGCACCACAAACACGGCAAAGGATCGGGTAAATGTAACGGCGGCGGCTCTTATGGCTCATGGGCTGATTCATTGCATCAATGTGAAGTATTTGAGGCTAGAATCGAATATTTTGATTATGTCATTGATGAGACAGGGTTAATAGTAGATTGCTACACACCTAACGGCGCCCTTATCAAGATTCAAGCACGAGACCAAGATCATGCAGAGTTTTTAAAAAGGATGAACCCCAAGAGGTTAATAAATGGCGAATAAGCACCCAGTCGAGATAGACGGTATAACGGGCGCCGTCGAAGCCTTACCCCTTGCTAAAGGGAAGCGTTATAGATGCAAGTTAGATTCTATGCAGGATATAAAGAGAGAAATGGCTAAACTCTACCGTGAAGCAAGGAGCGGTTCAGTTGACATCCAAGACGCGACTAAATTAACTTGGTGCTTACAGGCAGTTGCCAAAGTAATTGAAGGAAGTGATTTAGAAAAGAGAATTGAAATATTGGAGAAAAAACAATGAGCATTAAAAATCGAGTTGAAAGATTAGAACAGGATAACCAACCCAACGGACTTGTAGTAATTGCCATAG
>CAIPPE010000238.1 GCA_903866825.1 uncultured Methylococcaceae bacterium | reverse complement strand
TGGTAACAAGAATCTGTCATTTTCATCAGGCTTTGAATATCAACGTGCGCACATGATGCAAACGGTTAATAATCTAAGCAGTTATTCGGGTAATGTGATTAATACTGCCTCACCGCTTAACACCCAAAGCGGTGGAACCACGAATAGCTTTGCCTGGTTTAATCAATTAAGCTGGCGATTTCTTAAAGATTGGGATGCTACCCCTGGGGTTCGTCTGGAGCGTTGGGGCCTTGAAGAGGGTACGTATTTAACAACAGCGAATCAAACCGGCTCACTTAATCCTCAGAACCGTCAAGTTTCAAACTGGGCACCCAAATTTTCATTCGGTTATCAGCCAGGGAACTGGAAGTTCCGTTATTCGGTTGCAAAAGCCTATCGTTATCCGGTTGCTGACGAGTTATTTGGAAACTCAAGCAGTGTAACGGGAAGTGTGACTTTAGCGAATTCGACTTTAAAACCAGAAGATGGTACGCATCATAATTTATTGGGCGAATATGACTTTGATAATGGTTATGTGCGTTTAAACTTATTCCATGAAAATATCCGTAATGCCATTTATACCCAGTATATCTATTTAAATGGCGCACCGACCTTAAGTTCTGTCATGTCATCGATAGGTGAAGTAGAAACCAACGGCATCGACCTTTCAACCAATTACGATAATATTTTAAAATACAACGTTGATGTTAAGCTAAACACCACGATACTGGATTCAAAAATAGTTTCAAATCCGCTTAATACAGCGCTGGTGGGTAATCAAATGCCATTAATGCCGCATTACCGGGCAAATTTGTTAACCACCTATCATTATGGCAAAGATCTCGATTTGTCAGTAGGTACGCGGTATCAAAGTGCAATGAACTCTCAGCCTGATAACAAGGATACCCAAAATGCGTATTACGGTGCTTTTACCGAATCCGTGTATGTTGATTTAAAAGGCACCTATCATTTCAATGATAAAAAAGGTCATATATCGGCGGGTATAGATAACATCAATGGTTATGTTGCTTTTTATAACCATCCATTACCACTACGCACATTTTTTGCGCAAGTCGGTTATAAATTCTAAGCTCTACCCCACTCGCTTCCATGATTTGAGTTTGAGTCATGGAAGTTTTTTTGGTTATTATCTGAGTGGCAGCGGTTCCTTGCCAGTAAAGAGTACCAGGAAAAGAAAGCAGATAAAAAGCAAAAGAAATACAAAAGACGAGGGTGGTTTCATAAGTATGTTTTAGAGGGTAGTGTATCCAAATAACCCAGCATTAGTCTGGAATAATAGTAGATACACTACCAAGAGAAGGTCAATATGTCTAATAGTTTAGCGGTTTAAACCCAGAAAATGCCGAGTAGCTGAAATTCTGCTTAAAAGGCTAAATTCAATCAACAAAATAGCGATTAAAGAGATACCCAGTAAAGGCAGCAACGTGCCCAAAACAACAATAATCAGGCTCAGATAAGCTGGAAGCGGTGGGTGGTTAATGATTTTGGGTGCGCCTAAAGTGCCTGGACGTCGTCTTCCCCACCATAAGACTACTGAACTAACGCCCAGCAAGAACACCCCCAGCGCTGTGAGTACCCCCAGTGCCTGATTAAACCAGCCAAACAACTGGCCTTCATGAGCCGCCACACCGACGCCAATAATCCGGTCCAGGAGTGAGCGTTGAGAAAAATCCTTACGTTCGATGATTTCACCCGTAGCGGAATCCAGTTTAAGGTTAACCCGTAAAGGCCGGTTTTGACTGTCTGAACGGGCCGACCAGTTTGGGCCATTTTTATTGGGTGGGGATATCAACACAGGGTACGCAAGCTCTTGAGCTGCGATAACCGGCACAATATGGTCCAGAATACTGTAGTCAGATGGTGCTGCAGGGCTGGCCATGTTATGGCCTTCGTGTCCGGTATTATTAGCTGGCGTATTATTAGCTTGTCGCTCCGCTAATTCTGAAGAGCGTCCAGTGGTCCAGTCTTGCTTAACGACGGTGGTTTGGGTACTTTGACGAACAACTTTAAGCATGCCACCCCATGATTTTGCCCACGGTAAGCCACTGATGATTAAAAACAGCACAAAAAAGGCTACCCATAAGCCGGTAATGGAATGGATGTCACGCCAGAAGGTTCTGCCACCCGCAGTAAGTCGAGGATAGACAATGCCTGCCAGACCAGAGACATTGCGGGGCCACCAGAGATAAAGTCCCGTAATGATCAATACCACCATCCATGAAGCCGCCAATTCCACCAGGTACGAGCCTTTATCACCTGCCAGTAAGTCACCGTGCAGATGAAAGATTAACTGCATAAGTCGTTCATCTTCGGGGACGCTATTTAAAATTTCCAGGGTTTGCGGATGTACATAAACACGTTGCAACTGTTTATCTTTGCCTACCAGAATTCGTACTGCCGAGGTTTCTGAGGTGGGCATTTCATAGGCGTTTAGCACCGAACCGGGAATGGTTGCCAATGCAGCAGCGACTTGCTGTTTGGGGGTTGCCAATTGCCCTATGACCACCAGATTATCATAATCCCGATCTATCCAGGCTTCAATTTGGGGTTTGAATAAATAGATCCCGCCCGTAATGGACAGCCAAATGGCGAAGGGAATGCAAAATAAACCGGCGTAGAAGTGCCAGCGCCAAACGCTGTTGTAGGTTAATTTACTTTGAATTTGCTTAAAGGTATTTATCGATCGTTGGTTACTTTTCATAATCTTGTGAGTTTTAATGATTGACAGAAAGCCGTGAAACTATTGCCTATAAATGCAAAATTTATACCAGTAAGGTGATTTGTATTTTATATCAATAGTTAAGGTGTTTTCTTTAAGATCTCTTGCTGGAAAAGTGTGTGATATCACGCAGTTTTTCTGAAAGAATAAGTGAAATGACCTGTTTTCTAAGCAATTGTCGCCCATTACATTGACTAATATATGGGCAGATTTTTCCGGATCACCCTTACATAAGTTCAGGTCGTATGGTGTACGTTATCATGTACCTGTTGTTCGTCATCATGTAATAGATTGTTAGCCGTCTGCGTAGGCGACAGTGCTCGATGTCAGTAGTGATCGGGGCTTGTCGTCTGTACTTTTGGTAAAAGATTATGTTACAAACAAAAAATAACCCTTACATGACAGGCTGTCGCATAGAGTTTGATAAAAGTAACTGCGAGGTTTGGGATGTTCGCTAGTGAAAATATAAAAACTGTATGATAAGTTGGTAAAGAAGACTATGCTTCTCTCTAGGGCAACCGCCTTTTTAGAGTTGTGAGTGAGTTATATTTTGCCGCCACTCTTATCATTTGTTGGAGTATTACCATGCAAGCTAAATTGATAGTCAG
>CAIPPE010000237.1 GCA_903866825.1 uncultured Methylococcaceae bacterium | reverse complement strand
CATTTGTTCAAAACCGTCACTGGCTAATGTTGAGCAATAAGCAATGTTTTCTGAATGTTCACCTTATCAGCATGTCACTGGTACAAATAGCATAGGTTTCTGGATTAACCTCTTGCCCATACAGAATAAAGGTCGCTTCACTGTTCAACACTTTCAAAGCAAAGTACTCTGCTTCAGTCAACATGCCGCCACTGCCACCAGCAGGATCATAGATCAGGTAAGTACCTTTTTTAATCAGCTCTTTAACGGGAGTGAATAAGACATGAATCATTATAATTTAATGATTTCACGCGGGGTAAAATGCTCTCCAGCTTCTTCGTTGTTTTCTTCGTTAAACTTACGAATCAATTCTTAAAAACATAACCCATGCCTAAGTTAGTCAATGGCGGCAATACTTCACCTTTGCTGTTAAGCGCTGCTTTAGGGCTTAGATTGATTTCTTTATTGCACAGTTTTTCAATCAGCAGATAGGTTAAATCGGCTTCTTTGAGTATTTCCAATTGATTACGCAATTTAAACTTGCTGATAATCTCTTGGACATTGGGGCTGTAACCATCTAAATAAACTTCAAGATTACTGTCTATATTGTCAGCATCGTTTAACAAAGTCTCAAAGGTAAAGTTTGAAATATTCCAAAAGGGATATTTAGACTGATTTTCTAACACCTTTTTGTTATCAATTTGTTCTCTGATGAGAAAAGCGTTGGCTTCTAACACGTGTTCTTTAGTGGGCACTAATAACACATCCAAACGCCTTAAAACCGTAAAAGGAAGAATGATGTCCCGGTATTTACCTCTTACAAAGACATCACGCAAAACATCATCGGCAACACTCCAAATGAAACTAACGATTTGATTATCGACTTTTGGATTCATTAACTTGCTGTGCTTTCTTCCATCGAATCAAGCACACATAAAGCCGTCATATTTATAATGCGCCTAACCGTTGCAGTCGCTGTCAATATATGGACAGGCTTAGCACAACCTAACATCACGGGTCCTACAGCTATACCATTACCTGCAGCCGTTTTTAATAGATTATAAGCAATATTAGCCGCATCAATATTGGGCAAAACCAGCAAATTAGCGCTAGAGTTCAATGCTGACCCAGGCATAATGCTTTTTAGCAGATCATAATTTAGCGCCGTATCACCGTGCATTTCTCCTTCGACCTCTAAATGAGGCGCCTGCTCCTTAATAATTTCTAAGGCGGCCCGCATCTTTTGTGCAGACTGACTGTTACTACTCCCAAAGTTGGAATGTGACAACAAAGCCACGCGCGGAATCATACCTAACTTCAGCATTTTTTCTGCCGCTAATTGCGTTATTTCAGCGAGCTGTTCAGCCGTTGGATTTTCATTGACATGCGTATCAACTAGCGCAATTTGACGCTCAGGCAGCATCAGAATATTCATGGCCGCATACACGTTAGCACCAGCACGCTTACCAAAAACATGATCAATATAATGCAGATGCTGAAGATTATCGCCAAAAGTACCGCAAATCATTCCGTCTGCATCACCTTTATGGACTAACATGGCACCAATTAAGGTATGACGGCGACGCATTTCCAGCTTGGCATATTGCTCGGTCACGCCTTTACGCGCCGTCATTTTTAAATAGGTTTGGCAGAAATCCTTATAGCGCTCATCGAATTCTGGGTTAACAACCTTAAAATCAATATCAGGCTTAAGACGTAAACCAAACTTCTCAATACGAAACTGTAATACCGAAGGCCGACCTATCAAAATAGGTAGCGCTATGTTTTCATCCACGATCACTTGCACTGCCCGCAACACCCGTTCCTCTTCTCCCTCAGCAAATACAATCCGTTTCTTATCGGCAGATACATTTTTTGCAACCCTAAAAATAGGCTTCATAAAAGTACCGCTGTGATACACAAATTGCTGGAGTCTATCGACATAAGCCTCCATATCCTTAATGGGGCGTACCGCGACACCTGACTCATCAGCCGCTTTAGCAACCGCAGGGGCAATTTTAGTCATTAAGCGAGGATCAAAAGGCAGAGGAATTAGATAGTCAGGACCAAAGGACATATTAGCTACGCCATAGGCACTGGCTACAATTTCAGATTGTTCAACACGTGCCAGTTCTGCAATAGCATGAACAGCGGCCACTTCCATTTTACGAGTAATGGTTGTAGCGCCACAATCCAGAGCCCCCCGAAAAATATAAGGAAAGCACAACACATTATTAACCTGATTAGGATAATCAGAACGTCCCGTCGCAATAATCGCATCATCACGAATAGCCTTAACATCCTCAGGTAAAATCTCAGGGCTTGGATTAGCTAAAGCCAAAATTAAAGGCTTTGCAGCCATTCGCTTAACCATGTCTTGCTTCAAGATATTACCCGCAGAAAGCCCTAGGAAAATATCAGCATCCTGAATCACTTCACTTAACGTACGTGCTTCAGTCTCTTGTGCAAACGCCGCTTTATCGGAATCATTTAAACCGGCACGACCTTTATAAATGACTCCTGAATGATCTGTGACAAACATATTTTCACGAGGAAAACCCAGTTCGATCAGCAAATCTAAACAGGCTATAGCGGCAGCTCCTGCACCAGACACGACTAATTTACAGTGAGTGATGTCTTTACCAATAATTTTTAAGCCGTTTAAAATAGCTGCACCCACAATAATGGCCGTTCCATGTTGATCATCATGAAAAACAGGTATCTTCATACGATCACGCAATTTCTTTTCGATATAAAAACATTCAGGTGCTTTTATATCTTCGAGATTAATACCCCCGAACGTAGGTTCCAAAGAAGCAATAATGTCACAGAGCTTGTCAGGATCGAGCTCGTTAATCTCAATATCAAATACATCGATACCGGCAAATTTCTTAAATAGAACGCCCTTCCCTTCCATGACTGGCTTTGCCGCTAAGGGACCGATATTACCTAAGCCTAGCACAGCTGTACCGTTCGAAATCACTGCGACCAGATTACCTCTTGAGGTGTACTTAAAAACATTCACCGGATCAGCCACAATTTCTTCACACGCCGCGGCAACACCCGGTGAATAAGCCAAAGCAAGATCACGCTGATTGGTTAAATGCTTAGTCGGGGTTACGCTAATTTTGCCCGGAGTCGGAAACTCGTGATATTCCAATGCCGCTTCACGTAATTGTCTACCTAATTCTTCTTTTTGATCAATGGGGGAATTCATGGACAGCCTTTTTAATAGAGAATAGTTTGTAAAACAAATAGGTTTTTAAACGCTTAAATAAAACTAACGACCTTTAAGATAGCACGCCAAACTATACCTTATAACAAATAGCGTCATTAATGTCGGGAATAACATAAAATTTTCTTTTGCCTCCAAACTTAAGAACAGGCAAAGCATGATTACCCAAGGCTGAATGATGGCTTTATTAACCAAAGACTGCATGATAGCCAAACTGTCCTTATCAATTTTATCCCTTGCGTTAATGACATACAAAGAAATCAAGGCGGTAAGAATTGAATAATACAGTGGATAAAAGAAAAACATCGGCGAATCTTCCTTAAAAAAAGCTTGCCAATTAGCAAACCAGATTAAAAGGACCGCACTACTAAATAAGTCATACCAGATTAAATTTCTGGTTTTCTTGAACAACGTACCTATGAGACTGATGAGAGCCATTCCCAAGCTGATATCCGTCAACAGTGGCATCAACAAAATACTTTTAAAAGCATTATTTGTTTGCGCAAAGAAAGTGAGAGCAAGATTAAGTACTATAAAAAGAGGCATGATAGTCCGTTACGTAAAGGGTTAGAGTTAAACATCCGAATGATTGTCTTATGCAGATGCATGTCTTTTTAATTAAAGCCCATAAGATTCATTCGTCAATCGTAAGTTTTGCCCAATTTGTCATTGACTTTATGGGAACAACAGCAATGATAGGGGTTACATCCTTGTGTCGTTTCTGGACGGTAAACAAGGCAGGCAAACACCGCACTCTACCCCACTGATCCAGTTATTTATTTTCTTATAAAAATAACATCATCGAGATAATTTTGAAATATCGTATCGTAAGTTACAACAGTCATAGACTCATATTTTGCTTGAGCAATGAGCAACCTATCAAAAGGGTCCTTATGATAATCACCCAACCCAAGTACGCTTTGTGCATGATAAGCCGTAATATGTAAACATTGAAAACCGAGCGATTCAATTGCTTCGGCTATTTTTAGAGTAGGCAATGGCATTTGCCCCAAACCATTTTTTATAGTCATTTCCCATACCGAAACCGAACTTACTACTGCTCCTTCAGCCTGAATCTGTTCAATGATTGGGCGGCTGTTAATTTCGCCCATCAACCAGTCATAGACAATACAGGTATCAAGTAGTAGACGCATCAATAAATTCCGTAAACAACTGCTCAATTTCATTGTTCGTTTCAGCACTATCCCAGTCAGAGGCATAAGGAATAAGCCCCTTCCATAATCCCGGTGGTGCAACTTTGGGAGCTATATATTTAACGATTTTAGCGACCGGTACGCCATTACGAGCAATCACCACCTCTTCATCTCGTTCGACGGCAACAATAAGCGTAGATAAGCGGTTTTTGGCTTCAAGCATATTGACTTGCATTGCAGACACCTTGTAGTTAGCTAATGTTAGCCAACTATAATTGAGTATTTTTTTAATGTCAATCCTACAACAATACCTTCGTCAAAAGTTAGGCAGCCTTGGCATAAATTCTGCCGACTTCTAAGGCCTCGAAAATCTGGTCGTGTAAGTAAGCCTCAGAGGATGCGCTCAGAGCCTGAAACCCTGCGCTTTGAGTGCCTAGCTGTTTCTGTGGCTGTTACAGCACAAAGACTGGGATTCCAATCGCTGGCTTCCGGTCTCAGAGCTACTGGATTAGAGGAGACGAGCCAATTTCTGGAGATTCAAAATACCTTGCCCAAGGTTGGAGGTAAAGGATTGAGCCTTCTAGCGCAAGCGGGCGAACTTCTTTTGCACACACCCAGACTGTGGGTGCGTTCCCTAAAAGCATTAATACCAGATTATGACAATTACCCAGCCCCCTAGAACATTCAGCGCTTACCCTGGAACATCGGCTGCCTTACCTAGCGCTTCGGCTGCTTTACCTAGAACATCGGGCGCACCAGCTGGAACCTTCAGCGCCTACCCTGGGAGGTTAGGCGCCTGCGGTAGAACATCCGCCGCACGCAATAGGACTGTAAGGAACTACCCTAGGAGAGAAACTTATGGCGTAAAAAAGAACTGTTTGACTGAATATCCTTGAAGTAATTCTCCACAATTTGCTATAAATGGACAATACAATAGCGCTATGTTACTTTACTGAGTAAATTTACTCAGTAAAGTAACACGACCTAATGAAATACCAAAGACCACAAGAAGAGTTACTTAAATCGCGACTTAGCGAACCTGTTCACTTTATCAATCTTCTGGCTGGACCCAGACAAGTGGGTAAAACCACTATTATTCGAGACATAATCGACAAGAAAAACGACCAGAACCAGGCGCAAGGTTATTACATCTCGGTTGATGATGAACCTGCAATTGCCGATGATATTTATAGCTTGAAAACGGCCCCTTCTGTCGTTTCACCGCCACAGAAAAAGGATGGCAGTTGGTTGCAATTTCAGTGGCAAGAAGCCAGAAACCGCACCGAAAAATGGCTAAAGTCTGGGCAAACCACCGATAAGAAGGTGCAACCAGCAGCCTTCGTCTTTGCTATCGACGAAGTTCAAAAAATAGAACAATGGCCAGATATTGTTAAAGGCTTGTGGGATGCCGACCGGGCTAATGGCGTTCCCATGCATGTGGTATTGCTGGGTTCTGCCCCCCTACTGATGCAAAAAGGCTTATCAGAAAGTTTAGCAGGGCGCTATGAGACCATTGCTATCAGTCACTGGGGCTTCACAGAAATGCAGCAAGCTTTTGACTTCAACTTGGAACAATACATTTATTTTGGTGGTTATCCGGGGAGTGCCTGGCTAATCAAAGATGAAAAGCGTTGGCGCCGCTATGTAAGGGACAGCCTGATACAGCCCAATATTGAAAAAGATATTTTGCAAATGGTGCGCATCAAAAATCCTATGTTGCTGAAACAACTCTTCGAATTAGGTTGTCATTATTCAGGCATGGAATTGTCACTGACCAAAATGATTGATGCAATTAATGAAGCAAAACACACCGAGACACTGGCGGATTATCTGCATTTATTAGCGGAAGCAAAATTGCTGACAGGCTTGCATAAATATGCTGCACAAGAAGTCCGCAAACGTAACTCTGCCCCAAAACTTAACGTCTTTAATACCGCCTTGATGTCAGCCACTCAGGATTATAGCTTTGCTGAAGCGCAAGCTGATAGAAGTTATTGGGGTAGATTAGTCGAAAGTTGTGTCGGTGCGCATTTATTGAATACCTGCGACGAAGACACCAAACTTTATTATTGGCGAGAAGGGAATCATGAAGTCGATTTCATTCTAGCTAAAGGTAAAAAACTGACTGCCATTGAAGTAAAAAGTGCGCCTAATCCGGTGTTGTCAAAAGGTCTGGACGTATTCGGACAAAAGTACAGCTATGCCAGAAAGATTTTAGTGGGAAATGGCGGCGTAGCATTGGCAGAATTTTTATCTCACCCCGCTGAATACTGGCTGGATTAACTCATGTTTATTGTACCCCGCACCTGTAAAGAGAAAGTCGACGAACGAGACGAACAGAATGACGTAAGTCATCCCATCGCTTATTTTAGTGAACGCTCGGCTTATGTACTACTGGGTGAGCCGGGTGCTGGAAAATCAAGCTTGTTTGAAGCGGAAGCCAAAAATATACCTGATGGACTTTGTATTTCCGCACGGGACTTCATTGCCCTTGACCGTGAGGAGGGGCGAGATAAGACCCTGTTTATAGATGGTTTGGATGAAGCCAGAGCAGGCAATGGTGATGCTCGAACGCCATTAGATGCTATTCGCAGTAGACTGAATAAATTAGGCTGCAAACGTTTTCGTATTTCCTGCCGCGTTGCCGATTGGCTGGGTTCTCTCGACAACAGAGATATTAAGAAAGTCAGCCCAGACCAGAATATAACCTTACTGTATTTAGACCCGCTTAGCAGTGATGACATAGACCTGATACTACAGAATGACCTGCGTGTATCAGATGCAAAGGATTTCTTAAAAAATGCCGAACATTTTGGTTTATCAGGCTTATTGGATAATCCACAAACTTTAGATATGTTAATCGTTGCTGTTAAAGGTGGCCAGCAATGGCCGACCAGCAAACAGGAAGTTTATGACTTAGCATCAAAACAACTAGCTGCAGAATTTAATGACGATCATGCCTTAGTACAAAAGCAACCTGCCACGATTCCACAAATCCTAGACGCAGCAGGATTTTTATGTGCCATTCAAATTATTGCCAACGTCACCGGATTTACTGAAACTCAAGCGATTACAGGTCGAATTTGCTTGAATGACTTAAATATTCCAAATGAGTTAAAGATTAGTTCCACATTAAAAACCCGTTTATTTAATAAAGTCAACACGGATGAATTCAATTATATTCATCGTAGTGTTGCGGAGTATTTGGCGGCAAAATTCATAGCAAACAAAATCAAAGAGGGTTTGTTGTTTAATCGGGTGCTGGCTTTAACCACCGGATTTGATGGTGGCATTGTCGCTGCTTTACGTGGCTTAATGGCCTGGCTGAGTGTACTTTCCCCACAAGCCCGCGAGCGGTTGATTGAAATTGATCCCTTGGGAATGATTGTTTATGGTGATACTCAACTCTTTTCAACAGAAACCAAAATAAAGCTACTGACTTCATTAAAACGGGAAGTAGAAAAAACGGATTACCTACCCCAGGACTGGCATGCGCAAGCGTTTTCAGCCATTACCACTAAGGACATGACAATTCATTTATTGGCTCTGTTTGCCAATCCATCTCGTCAGAATACAGAACAAAGTGTGTTAATTTGCCTACTGGACGGGTTATGTAACTCCGAATCAATGCCAGAATTGAAACAAGCGTTGATAACTATCGTTCGTGACAGCTCCTATTGGGAGAGAATTCGCGTTCGTGCTTTACAAGCATTTATACATCAATATCCGAACGACACAGCAAGCTTGCTTGAGCTTGCTGAAGAGATACGACAAGAAAAAATCAGTGATAACAATAGACTATTAGGATTACTTCTGATCAAGTTATTTCCTAAAAACATCCCTGCAAGCAATATTTTTCAATACCTTAAACCAGCCAGAAACGAGTTTAATTACTCATATTATGATATTTTCTGGTCACACAAATTTATTGAACGCTTAACGGACGATGACTTAACAATTGTGCTTGATGAATTAGCCAAGTGGGGTGATAAATCAATAGAAATAATACCTTACCGGCACCATCTTTTATCTATGGCTGGCGAACTGTTGTTGCGCGGACTTGATGCGCACGGCGAAAATATCTCGTTTGAAAAACTCTATAGCTGGCTATTTATCGGGTTTGACAAGTTTAACGATAAATTAGAGCCAGAACATCAAACAAAAATTGGCGAGTGGCTTGGAAATCATCCGAAGATTTATCTAGGCTTACTCCGAGTCGGGATTAGCCTGATAAATAACTCGGATAATCCTTATGGTGAAATCTTCAAGATATTGATTCTATTTCGTGGTGCTAACCCACCCGACAATCTAGGATTATGGTGGTTAAAACAAATTCCAAGTCCCAAAAGCCATGAACTGAGTTGTGAGTTTTTCCGTCAAGCATTTATGACTCTACGAAACGAGCGTGGTCATGATGGTTTATCACTGGAATATTTTCAAAATTGGCTGGTTATCCATCCTGAGTTTAACGAAACCTACCAATCGCTAATTTTTGACTCCATTGAAGACTGGCACTATGAACATGCAGAATCAGCAAAAAATTGGGAAAAACAAAGAAAGGATCAGCTAAAAACCAGGCTTAACTACTATATTCAGCATAAATTTGAGATTGCTGATGGTAACGCACAACCCCAAGTTTACCATGATCTTGCTTTAGCTTATTCTGATAACTTCGTTGATATCAATAGCGCAACAGGGGGAGAGAGATTATCAGAGTTTTTAGGTGGGAATGTTGAGTTGATAGGCGCTACCAAGAATGGCTTACGAAAAATATTAAACAGAACTGATTTACCTGCCGTAGATGATATTTTTGCGTTAACTGTAAAAAGTCGTGAACACTATATTCGATTGCCGTATTTGGTTTGCATGGGAATTCTATATCAGGAAAACCCTTCTATTTTATCTAACTTGAGTGAGAACCTGATCAGCAAAGCATTGGCTTTCTGGTATACCTATGGAGTGGGCAACGAACCGGATTGGGTTAAACCATTAAGCTTAATGAATAAGGAACTGACAACAGAGATATTCAATTCCTATGTCTGCGCTATGCTGGTGGGTAAAAAACAACCTATCAATGGCGTTTATCAATTAGCGTATGACGATGATTATCAAGCCATCGCCAGACTGGCTGTTCTGCCTCTATTGAATAAATATCCCGTTAGAAGCAAAACTCAACAAATTATTAATCTGGAGTATTTGCTTAAAGCTGCGATTAAACACATACCGAAAGCTGAGCTATTACCGCTCATTGAAAAAAAGCTAACCTATAAAGGCATGGATATAGCTCAGCGCATATATTGGCTCGTTACTGGTTTGATAGTCGAACCTTTGATCTATTCCATTATGCTTAAAAAAGAAATTGAAGGGAAAACGACACGAATTAATCATCTATCTACTTTTTTATGTCCTGGTTGGCCAGTAAAGAGCAACAATCATGAATTATCAACTTCAGTCATTGGAATGCTAATTGAAGTGTTGGGGCCTCGTTGCTCTCCACTTAGAGAAACTGGAGTGTATTGGGTTGGACAATCCGAAAATGAAAAAGATTATGTTTATTACTTGCTCAACCAGCTCGCCAATAACCCTAGCGAAGACAGCACGAGTGTACTCGCCGCTTTGCATTTGCAATCACAATTAAGCGCTTGGCATGATCAGATTCGTATTGTCCAACAAACCCAACTGCTAAACCGTAGAGAAGCATTATTTAAACATGCCAATGCTACTCAGGTCATTAACACGCTCAGCAATTTAAAACCAGCTAATGTTGCCGATTTAGCAGCACTTGCTGTCGATTGTTTGAAGCAGCTTGCAGCAGACACACAGGGCAGCAGTACCGATAGTTATAAACATTTTTGGAATGTTGATGGGGATAATAAACCACTAGCTCCCAGACCAGAAAATAGTTGTCGCGATTATTTACTCGAACGACTAAAGGATAAGCTTATAAAATATGATGTGCAGATTGAATTAGAATCACATCAACACAATTCCAAGCGTGTGGATATCAAAGTGGCTTTGACTAGCGAGTGCAAAACATTCCAATTGCCTATCGAAATTAAACGCGATTATAACAATGAGCTATGGAAAAGCATCCACGAACAATTAATACCTTTTTACACCGTTGCACCAGAAACTGGAGGCCGAGGCGTGTATCTAGTGATATGGTTTAATCATAAAAAATTACCCACCCATCCACAAGGCCTACCACCTCCAAAAACCGCTGAACAGTTAAGCGTAATGCTGAAAGAAACAATGACCCTACAGGAACAAAAGCTAATTGAAGTCTTTGTGCTTGATGTTTCAAGACCCTCGCCAACCAGTGCTTGAGATCGGCCATCTAAATAAAACCAGTGCCACAATTTACAAAATAGCTTGATGGCCTCAAGGATGCGTATACTGGAACTAGTATTGAAGCGAGACTAAAGTGGCTTGAAGAGGACTTATGGGTCATGTCATCAATGACTACGCCGAACGAGCTAAAAAAGCTGGGATGTAATAGCTTCAGCTATTTGCTGCAAAAACAGCTAAAGCTATTTTACTTCAACTAAAAGAGGCTGGTTAAATTAATGATTGCAGCCTGCGCCATGAATATGGCCATGAGATAATTCTTCTGCGGTTGCAGGTCTCACATCAACCACTTCAACATCAAATGTCAATGCTACGCCCGCTAGGGGGTGATTACCATCGATAGTGATATTATCACCATCAATATGAACCACAGTCACAATACCAGAGCCTGAACTGACATCAGCATGAAACTGCATACCTACCTGGATATCATCAATGCCTTCAAACATCTCTCTGGAAAGCACATCAACCAGACCATCTTCCAATTCACCATAGGCTTCTTCAGGGGGAATACGCACATTGAATTTATCACCCACTGTTTTGCCAGCCAAGGCATTTTCCAGTCCAGAAATGATATTACCACTGCCTTGTAAAAAAACTAATGCCTCACCACCGGCTGAACTATCCAGCACTTCGCCTTCATCGTTTGTTAATGTGTAGTGAATAGAAACCGCCGTATTGTCAGCAACTTGCATGATTAAACCTTATTTAAAATTAAAAAGTGGGTCATGATAACGATTTGTTATGCGTTTGTCTGAAAATTTTCCTTATTTTAGGCAATTAGTTAGGATTTAATTTTTAATCCCTATGCCTTTATGCAGCAACAACAGACTAATCGATGCTAATAGAACAATAAATCCACCGGTAATGATGTAAGCTAACTCGATATTAACATCCGTCACACCAATCAGACCAAACCGAAAGGCATTAATCATATAGAGAATAGGATTCCCCTTAGAGAGGGTTTGCCAAATATCCGGCAACATATCAACAGAGTAAAATACGCCGCCTAAATAACTCAATGGGGTCAGCACAAAGTTGGGAATAATGGATATGTCATCAAAGCTTTCTGCTAATATGGCGTTAATAAAGCCTGCCAAGGAAAATAAAGTCGCAGTCAGAACAGCTACCGATAAGGTAATCGTTAAGTTATTGATGACAATATCGTCAAATAACATGGATATTAAAGCCACCACTAGGCCGACCAATAAGCCTCTAATGATGCCACCACTGACATATCCACTCAGAATGACCCAACTAGGGACTGGGGCAACCAACAACTCTTCAATGTTACGTTGAAATTTAGTTGAATAAAAGGACGAAACTACGTTGGCATAAGAATGACTGATGACCGACATTAAAATAACGCCCGGAACGATATAATCCATATAAGTAGCGCCATTGACAGTACCAATACGATCGCCAATCAATTTTCCAAAAATCAAGAAATAAAGTGCTGTGGTAATCGCAGGCGGCAATAAAGTCTGAGGCCAGATCCGCACAAAACGAAAAATCTCTTTAACAATGATGGTACGTAAAGCAATAGAATATTTCATAACGTTTAGCCTGCCGTACTGGTATCAATTAAATCCATAAATAACTGCTCTAATCGGTTACTCTTATTTTTAAGACTTAAAACCTTAATATTGAGGGCACTTAACTGCACAAATAATTGATTAAGACCTAATTTCTTCGGTACTTCGACATTAAGTACTTTGTCTGTAACCCGTTCAAGTTGATAACCCGGTATAACAGGGGTCTTATCCAAGGGTTCGGCTAAATCCAGCACGAAGTGTTCAATATTGATTCGAGCCAATAAACTCGCCATATCTGAATGTTCGACTATTTTCCCTTGATCTATGATGGCGATGTTACGACACAGGCTTTCTGCTTCTTCCAGATAATGGGTGGTTAAAATGATAGTCGTACCACTTTCATTCAAAGACTGCATCATCTTCCACATAGAGCGACGAATCTCTATATCAACGCCGGCCGTTGGCTCATCCAGAATTAATAACTTAGGCGCATGGACCATAGCCCGAGCAATCATAACCCGACGTTTCATTCCTCCTGATAAGCGCCGGGAAACTGTATCGCGCTTATCCCACAAATCCATTTGTTTTAAACAGTACTCCGTTCTTTGAATCGCCAATTTACGAGGCATACCATAATAACCGGCTTGATTCATGACGATACTTCTAACGGTATCAAACTGATTAAAGTTGACTTCTTGTGGCACCATGCCCAAGCAACTTTTTGCACGCGATAGCTGTGTTTTTAAATCATGTCCAAAGATACTCACAGAACCGCTGGACGAATTAACCAGTGAGCTTATAATACCGATAGCCGTTGACTTTCCAGCCCCATTAGGGCCCAGCAAAGCAAAGAAATCACCCTCTTCAACATCAAGATCAATCCCTTTTAAGGCCTCATAGCCATTGTTATAAGTTTTTCGAAGATTACGTATTGATAATGCATTCATAATGAAACTAACACTTAACGGAAGCCTTTAAATAAGTTAAATTAGGCGGGCAGCATCCAAGCTAAACAGCTAAAATGAGGCTCATAAAAGTTTCAAATTTTAACAGATATTAACTTGCTTAGTAGACAAAACTGGATAACACGTGCCTAATAATCCTCCTGAAATGCTCGCCGCTGTTGACCTCGGTTCCAACAGTTTTCATATGATCGTTTGCAGCCTAAACGACGGAATACCGCAGACTATTGATCGATTGAGAGAAATGGTTCGACTGGCTTCAGGCCTGGACGAGAACAACTTCTTAGATGAAAAGACCCAGCAAAGAGCTTTAGCCTGTCTGGAGCGCTTCGGTCAGCGAATTCGCCATTTCCCGCAGGGAAGCGTCCGTATTGTCGGAACGAACACATTGCGTACAGCGACAAATGCAGCCGAGTTTTTAATCAAGGCCGAGCAGGCTCTTAATCATCCCATACATATTATTTCTGGTATCGAAGAGGCGCGTTTAATCTATATAGGCGTGGCTTATAGTCTGAGCAGCAATGCCAATTTGCGGCTAGTCATGGATATTGGCGGTGGCAGTACCGAATATATTATAGGCACGGGGCAAACGCCCAAAGACAAAGAAAGCTTGCATATGGGTTGCGTCACCATCAGCAATCTGTTTTTTAAAGACGGTCGACTGTCAAAAAATGCTTTTAACCAGGCTGTTCTTTATGCTGAACAAAAGCTAGAACCTTTCCAACGGAAGTTTCGGCGAAAAAATTGGGATGAAGCGATAGGTGCATCAGGAAGTCTGCGCTCCATTGCCAAGGTATTACAAGCCAAGAACTGGAGCAATAATGGCATTACTTCGCAAGGCCTGGAAAAACTGGTGGCTCATCTTGGCCAATGTAGTCATATCAATGAATTGAATCTACCTGATCTTGATACGGAACGCTTACCGGTTTTCCCCGGTGGCTTGGCCATTGTCTATGCAACGTTTAAAAGCCTGGATATTGATCAAATGACGGTCTCTGATGGTGCCTTAAGAGAAGGACTTATTCAAGATTTATTAGGCAGAATTTATAATCACGATATGCGCTCAGCCACGGTTAAATCAGTTGCCGAACGTTATCATACCGACAAAAAGCATGCTTCTCGAATTAAAAAAACGCTACAAATATTGTTGACTCAACTACAACATGAATATGCTTGGGCAACTGACGAGTCTTGTATTCAGTTTCTTAACTGGGCTGCCGATTTACATGAAGCCGGTATTGATATTGCTCATAGCCAGTATCATAAACACAGCGCGTATATTATTGAAAATGGCGACTTAGCCGGATTTTCAAAGCAGGATCAAATTCTATTGGCTACCATCATTAGAGGCCATCGACGTAAATTCTCTCAATCCTTATTCCAGGAATTGCCGGCCCCTTGGCGTTTTTTTGCGCCCTATCTGGCATTGATTTTACGCTTGGCTGTATTACTACATCGTAATCGTCATGATCATTTCTTACCTGATTTTAAAATTACCATTACACATGCCAGAATTCAACTACAGTTCCCGAATGAGTGGTTAAACCAATCACCTTTGACTCGTGCGGATTTAACGCTGGAAGCCGATTACATAAAATCTGCTGGATTTAAGCTCGAATTTGATTAAATGCAAGCTAATGAAATTCCTGCTGAGGGTTATATTATTTTTTTCAGGTTTAACACTGCTTCTATGTGCGCTACTGGTTTTTTTTGGGGTCAGTGACAGACCTGATATAGCTGTTGGATGGAAACTGACCCATGATGATGTTGTTAGAGCACAGAAAATACTGCATGAAGGGGCAAAAACAAAACCTGATGAAATTGGCACCATTGAGTTAACGCAACCCGACCTGAACCTTGCGGCAAACTATCTGCTAAATAGATACAGCAAAAGCGCAGTCAACATAGAACTCAGAAGCCATGTTTTAAGGTTTACCGTTACGACTACGTTACCCCAAAATAGTTTTGGTGAATATCTAAATATTAGCTTTAGATTAGGTAACGATAATCCAGATGAACTGCCTACACTAACAAAATTTAAAGCGGGAAAACTGCTATTACCCGCTAAATTAGCCGGCTTTGTAATCGATACGATTATTCAGAATACGTCATTAAAAAATTACGTCATCCTGGCAACCCGGCCGATCAAAACGATTACTATTGATCCTGATAAACTGTCCATTAGCTATTATTCAAGCATGGATACGATGATTAAGGCCCGCGACTTTCTAACAGACGGCACTGACAATCCTGATTTAAACATTTATCAGAAAAAACTTGCCGAGATCATTGCTCAACATAACCCAAACTGGAGACTCTCTCTCGCCGACTTATTAAAACCACTATTTGAATTAGCTTTACAGCGCTCTACATTAGACAACGCGATTGAAGAAAATAAATTAGCCATTATCGCTGTTAATAATTACGTCAATAGAAAAGAAACTAAAAAATTCTTTTCATTTCCTGACTCAAATCTAACTGATCAAACACGCTATCCAACCTTTCTGTATAAAAGGATCGATCTGGCTCAACATTTCATTGGCTCTGCAGCAATTACCGCATCCCTTAATGGTCAAGTTGCTAAAGTCGTGGGGGAGGAAAAAGAATTAAGCGATGCTAATGGTGGCAGTGGCTTTAGCTTTATTGATTTAGCCGCCGATAAAGCCGGCACAAAACTGGGTGAAATAGCGACATCATCACCTGAAAATGCACGTAAAATCCAACAGGCAATGGCTAACATAAAAGATTACAGCGACTTTATGCCCGATCCGACTGATCTTCCTGAACACATGAATGACGCAGAGTTTAAAGAACGCTATCAATCTGTTGATAGTCTTGTTTATCAGGCCTTATCGAATCAGATTGACGCACGAATAGCTGAAATCCCACTTTACAAGCTGAAATAAAACTATCTGAAATAAAACTATCCTAGCATTTCTAGTGCAAGTTCCGCCATATTTTTAGAACCACCGCCAGAACCTAGCAATTGTTTGACCTGGTGTAAGTTGATGCGCATTTGCTCTGCATAAGCACTGTCCAGCAATAGCTTCTCAATCTCTTGAGCCAAATTGTCTGCTGTTGCCTCATGCTGAATAAGTTCTTTGATGAACGCTTTACCGAGGATTATATTTGGCAACCCAATAAAAGCCGTATTCACGAGTAAACGGCCTAATAAATAAGTGATGGGAGCTAATTTGTAGGTAATAACCATCGGAACGCCGAGCAAAGCAATTTCTAATGTTGCCGTTCCTGAGGTGGTCATCACCGCGTCGCAACATTGAATCACATCGTAAGGCTGATGCTTTATGACTTTAATTTTAAGAGTGGCTTGATGCAAATAACTTTCAAGCAACTCATCATTGATTGAATCAGCCTGAGGTAAAATGAACTGCAGATCGGGAAACCGGGATTGTAATTTTTCAGCTGCACCCAGCATAACGGGCAGCAGTCTATTAATTTCGTTAACCCGACTCCCTGGCAACAAGCCAATCACGGGCTTTTTATCATCCAGCCCAAACCGGGACATATCCTCTGATTTAGTCAGTTGAGGATGAACTTTATCAACCGATGGATGACCTACATAGCGGACAGGCACCTGCTCGGCATCATAATAAGCGGTTTCAAAAGGAAAGATGACCGCCATCATGTCAATCGCTTTACCATAAGTCTTAACCCGACCGGGTCGCCAAGCCCAGACTTGAGGGCTGACATAAAACAAAACTTTAACTCCACACTTTTTAGCATAACGAGCTAATTTAAGATTAAACTCCTTATAATCAACACAGACTAACAAATCGGGGTGTTCTGTTGATAGTAACTGCTGCACCTGTTTTAAGGCTCGATGAATTTCACCGTAATGCTTGAGTACCTCAATGACCCCAATGACGCCAATACCGGCAGAATCATAATTAATATTGACACCTGCCTGGGCCATTTTTGCCCCCCCCATACCAAATCCTTTAATATCAGGTCGGCTTTTCTTTAACTCTAAAAACATGTTGGCGGCATGCTGATCGCCAGAAGACTCTCCAGCGCTAAACATGATAGATAACGGTTTGTTTGACGACATCATTCTATTCGGTCAAAACGCCACGAATAACACGGACAATCTCTCTAATAGAATCTTCTTCAAGAAATGGGCAAATCGGTAATGAAAAACAATTTGCTGCTACAGATTCAGTCACCGGCAAACTTAAGCCAGCACACTCATCTTTAAAAACATTTTGCTGATGTAATGGCACAGGATAATAAACCGCACAGCCAATTTGATTATCTTGCAATGCCTTTAGTATGCCATCCCGACGATCAGATAATAAGGTATATTGATGATAAACATGTTCACCTACTTCATCTTCATACGGTGTTACTAAAGGCAAATCTGCCAATAACTCTGAATATAAATGCGCCACATGTCGACGCGCTTGATTGTATTGATCAATACGTTTTAATTTAGCACGTAAAATCACTGCTTGCATTTCATCAAGACGACTGTTGAATCCAATCACATCATGATAGTAACGAACATCTGAACCATGATTACGTAATTGCTTTATTTTGGCTGCCGTTTCATCAGAGTTGGTAACAACTAGACCACCATCACCAAAAGCACCTAAATTTTTACTGGGGAAGAAGCTATAACCACCTGCATGCCCTATTGAACCAGTTTGCTTGCCATCAATACTGGCACCAAATGATTGACAGGCATCTTCAATCAACTTGAGATTATATTTTGCGCAAAGAGCAACAATTTCATTCATTTCTGCTGGTTGACCAAATAAATGCACAGGCATAATGGCTTTGGTCTTAGGCGTAATTGCACTTTCAATAGCTTCAGGTGAAATATTAAAGGTTCTAGGATCGATATCAACAAAAACCGGAACAGCACCAACATACTTGATGGCTTCGGCTGTAGCAATAAAAGTAAATGCCGTAGTAATCACTTCATCACCGGCACCTATACCCTCTGCAATCAAGGCCAAATGTAAGGCATCCGTACCTGAGGCAACGCCAATAGCATGTTTAACCCCAAGATATTCTGCTGTTTCCTTTTCGAAAGCCTGAACATTGGGACCCAATATAAAAGCACAGTTTTCAATTGTTTCGGCCAAGCCACGCTCAACTTCTTCTTTAATTTCTGCGTATTGAGCCTTAAGGTTTACCATGGGTATCATATTGTTACTGCCTTTTATTGATTAAATTATTTATTTGTCGCCCAACAACTGAGTTATTTGGATCGCTGTTGCTAAAGCACGTCTACCCGCTTCGCCTGAAACCAGTGGCTTCTTGCCAGTTTGTATACAATCGACAAAATGTTTGATTTCTTCTAGCAAGGCATCACCACTTTCAAAGACGGATTCTTCATTTTCAATTTCTGGAATACCAGGGAACATTTCTTTTGTTCCTGTTTTGTACTTGCTTAATACCCGATTTTGAAAATCAACTGAAATATAAGAGCTGGGTCTAAAGAGACGCATCTTGCGTTCCAGCTTCATACTGATTCGACTCGCTGTGACATTTGCAACACAACCATTTTTGAATAATAGCCTCGCATTGGCGATATCAGTACCTTGCGTGAGAACCCGGGTCCCACTCGCATCAATCCGTTCTACTTCAGAATCCACTAAGGCTAAAATAATATCAATGTCATGAATCATTAAATCCAGGACAACGCTCACGTCATTTGCACGCGGGTTAAAAGGCGATAATCGATGTGACTCGATAAATAAAGGCTTTTCATCCTTATCCAATCCTAATACCGCTGGATTAAAGCGTTCTAGATGACCGACCTGTAAAATTAACCCTTTTTCTTTAGCCAAAGCGATTAACTCATCCGCTTCTTCGACTGTTACGGTTATAGGCTTCTCGACGAGAACATGAACTCCTGCGCTTAGAAAATCTTTTGATACCTGATGATGTAAGGTAGTAGGAACGACAATGCTCACCGCATCAACGTCGCATAACAACGTTTGATAATCTGTTAAAGCTTTTGCGCCGTGTTTGTCAGCCACCGCTTTCGCTGCTTCTTCATTAATATCAACGACAGCGACTAATTCACAATCCGGCAATGAAGCATACTTTTCAGCATGAAACTTACCAAGATATCCGGTGCCAATTACAGCGCATCTAATTTTTTTCATTAATATTGTTTCAGTTAAGGGCTACATACTTAGAAGATGATCTGATCTACGAAAGTAATCGATGTACTATCTTTTCAGCACTTTAAAATAATGGATATTGTAATCTATGAACCCGCTTTCATAAACTTTTGTGGTCATCATAGATTTTTTGAAACAGATCAGAGGCTATCTAATGAATTTGTACCTAACCGTCTCACTGTTTCCAGGTACACTTCTTCAACTTTACTTCTAGCCCAATCTGTTTTCCTTAAAAACTTAAGGCTAGATTTAATACTGGGCTCATGATTAAAACATCTTATATCTATCATGTAACCCAATTCAGACCACCCGTAATAATCCACCAATTGGTTTAATATCATTTCTAAGGTAATGCCATGCAGAGGATTATCAGGTTGTTTGATAGTCATAAAATAGCCTTAATCCAAGTCACCGTATTTTTGTCTTATTGCATCGTCTCTAGCATCATTAATTTCTTTCATAATACTTCTGACATCTGCTCGTTTTGTACTGGCTTTAAATTCACCCGTTAATTTAACATCAGGCGTTAAATTTCCACTTTCGTAAAGTTTCCATATTTCTTTTCCATACTGGGTATCCAGCAATTCAGGTGCAAATCGACCAAAATAAGCGGCCATATTATTCACATCACGTTCAAGCATTCTAGCTGCATTATTGTTAGCTGCCGCATCAACAGCCTGAGGCAAGTCTATAATGACTGGTCCATGGGAATCAACAAGTACATTGAACTCGGAAAGATCACCATGAACGAGGCCAGCACTTAACATTCGCACGACTTCTTTAATCAATTGAGCATGATAGTCCAGCGCTTCCTCTTTACTTAGCATTAAATCATTAAGCCTAGGCGCTGCCGCTCCTTCTGCATCCGTCACCAACTCCATTAATAAAACCCCTTCAACAAAATTATAAGGTTTAGGCACGCGAACACCAACCGATGCGAGACGATATAAGGCATCAACTTCGGCATTTTGCCAAACTTCTTCTTGCTGCTTGCGCCCAAATCGGGTGTTTTTTTCCATTGCTCGGGCCTGCCGACTGTTTCTTACTTTGCGTCCTTCTTGATACAGCGCTTGTTTATGAAAGCCCCTTTTACTCGCTTCTTTGTAAACCTTGGCACAACGAATTTCACCTTCGGAAAGTACTACATAAACCGATGCTTCCTTACCACTTTTTAATGGACGAATAACTTCATCAACAAGACCGTCACGAACCAAGGGTTCAAGACTTTTTGGGGTTTTCATAGATATCCTTTTAAGCTATGTTGCACAAAATCACTAAATTTGACTTTAATGAAGTCATTCTAAAATTCATAGTATATTGTAATTAATCCAACTAGATATTAATCTGGCACTGCTAATCCTCAAGAACCGTTCAATCTATGCAATACGCCTAAAGCAGCCGCTTTACCTGAAGCAAAACAGGCGGTTAGTAGATACCCACCCGTTGGTGCTTCCCAATCTAACATTTCCCCCGCACAAAAAACTCCGGGTAAGGTTTTTATCATCAAGTGTTCATTCAGTGCCTCAAAAGTAACGCCACCAGCACTACTAATTGCTTCATCCAAAGGCCGAGTCGCTCTTAATTTAATAGGACAATTTTTAATCGTTGCACATAGCTGCTTCGTATCATTAAATTCTGTGATAGATAAATGTTCTCTGAGCAAAGCCGATTTAACACCTTCCATACCTATCGTCTTTCGAAGATAATTAGCCATAGATGACTTACCTTTCCCCTTTGAAAATTTATGAATCAAATCGTTAGCAGTTAAGTTTGGTAACAAGTCCACATAGAGGGTTACTGAACCTAGTTTATATATTTCTTCTCTTAATAAAGCCGAAAGACTATAAATCACACCTCCCTCTAATCCATTTTCAGTTATTACAAATTCACCTTGCTGACGAATACAAACTCCTTCAGCATTCATTATAGAAACAGAAACTGATTTTAGAGGACTCCCAGCAAATTTAAGGCGAAAATACTCACTCCAATCTACATCAAAACCACAATTTGAGGGTTTTAAAGATGCAACTTGCACACCTTGATGTTCCAGCAAAGTGACCCAAGCTCCTGTTGATCCTAATTGCTTCCAAGTTCCACCGCCCAGCGCCAATATTACAGCATCACAGGTTACTGTAATGTTACCTTCTGGAGTAATAAACTCAAGTTTTGGCTGTTTATCATTTCTTATCCCTATCCATTGATGCCGCATCTTAAAGTGAACACCAGCCAAACGTAATCGATGCAACCATGCTCTCAATAAAGGAGCGGCTTTCATATCACAAGGAAAAACACGTCCCGAAGAACCTATAAATGTACCAATCCCTAATCCATGTACCCAATTACGAAGATCTTCTGGCGTGAACTGGGTTAAAAATGGTTCTATGCAATCTCTACGCTCCCCATAACGTGATAGAAATTGTGCAAAAGGTTCCGCATGAGAAATATTCATTCCGCCTTTACCAGCCATTAAGAACTTACGTCCAACTGAAGGCATTGCATCATAAAGATCTACTTTTAAACCTGCACCAATCAAAATCTCCGCCGCCATCAGTCCAGATGGACCACCACCAATTACAGCTATTTTTTTGGCCGATTTGTTGTCCAATGTGCTTTGAATCAAGGGAATATTCGTGTCTCCATAGAGTATAAATATATTAACCATTATACAATAACATCATTATCTTATCGTTGACTTACAATGAATAAGCTCTTCTTCTACCATTCAAATATATAAAAATGATTAATTTCAAAGATAATATTTTTGCAGACATGCCAGATAAACTTGATAAAGAATATTTTGAAAGTATCGTCAAAAAAGACAATATTATCATTGAGCGTATTATATCAAATGGGCATACAACCCCGAATGGTGAATGGTATGTTCAGAATAAAAATGAATGGGTCATGCTAGTTAGGGGGCAAGCGTTAATATTATTCGATCACCCCAAAAAAGAAATCATGCTTTTTGAAGGTGACTATCTGTTGATTCCTGCTCATTCACGTCACAGAGTTGAATGGACTCTGCCTGATGAAAATACAGTGTGGCTTGCAGTACATTTTTGATGTATTGACCATCGACCAGGCAAAAAAAAACCCAAGTGCTAAGACTTGGGTTTTTAAATAAGAGCTTGGCAATTCCCTACTTTCGCATGGCAAACTGCCACACTATCATCGGCGCTAAATGGTTTCACTTCCGAGTTCGGGATGGGATCGGGTGGTT
>CAIPPE010000236.1 GCA_903866825.1 uncultured Methylococcaceae bacterium | reverse complement strand
TTTAGTAAAGATCATTAACGTAATAAACATTATAGTGAGTGAGTTTAATGAAACGTAATTTCTTGTTTGCCTGGTATCAAACACCTAGAGGCAAACTATTAAAAGAGCTTGAATCAGATTATTTAAAAAAATCCATTACCGTGAGTTGCAGACAAAATATTTTGCAACTGGGTGGTTTAGGCTGGGAAAGTGATTTTATAGACTGTACCTTATACAGGAATTATACAATACTCGATACTAAAGGTTTGGGTTGCGACAGAGCCAGAAAAATTAGAGCTAAAGCCTATTGTTTACCGATACAAACCGATAGTATGGATATGGTGATCGTGCCGCATTTATTGGAGTTTGATAGCCATAGGTTTCAAACAATGAGGGAAATTGAGCGGATATTAAAGCCAGAAGGTATTTTAGTTGTATTAAACTTTAATCCCTTAAGTTTTTGGGTGAGGTATCAGTTTCTATGGGATAAAAAAATGTCTGATTCATGGAGGGGGCATTTTATTTTCCGGTCTAGAATTCTTGATTGGCTAAAATTATTAAATTTTGAAGTAACTTTATCTTCAAAATTTAACATAGATTCTGTCACCTCTAAACAAGGAAAATTTATCAACGATGGTTACTCTTACTTCTTTACAGCTTATGCTATCAAGGCGATAAAACGCCGTTATAATATTATTCCCTTGACGCCAGTCAAAAATGCAAACAGTCGATTAACATTAGTTAATTCATTAAATTCAGTCGCCCAAATAGAAAAACATGATTAATGTGGTAATAATTCATACCGATGGCGCTTGTCGTGGAAATCCTGGCCCTGGTGGTTGGGGTGTGATACTCAGTTATAACGGGTTACACAAAGAAATGTATGGTGGAGAAAAGCTGACGACAAATAACCGGATGGAGTTAATGGCAGCAATTCAAGCATTGGAGGCTCTTACAAAGCCTTGTGTCGTACAACTCAATAGTGATTCGAGTTATGTCCTGAAGGGTATTACCGATTGGTTGCCTAACTGGAAGAAAAGAGGGTGGAAAACAGCAGCTAAAACATTGGTAAAAAATGAAGATCTATGGCGACGTCTGGATACAGCTATAGAAAAACACCGGATAGAGTGGAAATGGGTAAAGGGGCATTCGGGTAACATCGGCAATGAAAGAGCTGATGCTTTAGCCAATCAGGGTATTGACTCCTTAAGCTAGTTCATCGAATGCCTATCTTTAAGGTTATTTTTTATTACCCAATAAGTTTTTCAGATCTGCAAAGGGATTGTGGGTAGCAACACTATTAGAGCTGGTAGAGCTGGTTTTAGTTGAGTGTGAGCCACTACCAAAGCGGGTTTCTTCATAGCGGGAGTGTTCATTATCATGGCAATAAAGACACAGTAATTCCCAGTTACTTCCGTCAGCTGGGTTGTCATCGTGGTTATGGTTTTTATGGTGTACTGTCAGTTCAGTCAGATTAGTGTGAGTAAACTCTCGCGCACAACGACCACATATCCAGGGATAGAGTTTAAGTGCTTGACCACGATATGATTGTTCTCTAAGTTCTTGATTACGTCTGGCTTCAGTAACAATCTGGTTTAATTTTTCTTTATTGGGTACGGTTTTTCTTAGGGTCATAATTTTATGAGTCTACCAAAAGGATGCAAATGCTGGTTGAGTTACATAATAAAAAAGGACGCAATATAAAGCCCGCTCAATGCGATTACGCCCAATTTTATTCTTTCATTGAGTGATAGGTTATGCCAGTAAAGAGCTAGTTTTGCTTTGTTAAAAGCCAGGGAAACTTGTACCTTATCTTTCAGAAACAAATAAAAGTGTGGTAATGTGCGGGCCAATAAATAGACTGGTCCAGCCAGGATACTAACTATTATGTAAAAAACAATGGTTTGTGTTTCGTGCAGCTCAGTATGTAATTCATGTTCGATCAGATGGTCCAGCATAGACTCAATCCATTCAAAACTGATATGTGCCACTTCGGCCAACACTTCAAGAATTAAATGGACTAATTCAGTCAATAATTCCATCAACACATCTGGAATAGTCATTACCGTAATAATGACTATTATCACTAAAGCCCTGAGAATATAGGTACGTCTATTTAAAATCATTCGTCATCCGGTCGTTGATTTTCAGTTTCAGCTTAAGCTTTGTGACCACACTTTGGCATTTCTAAACATTCTCATCCATGGCCCATAGTCACTCCAGTCATCTGGATGCCATGAGTTTTGGACTGTTCTAAAACAACGCTCAGGATGGGGCATCATGATAGTAAAACGCCCATCTGTGTTAGTTAGTCCAGTAATTCCAAGTGGAGAGCCATTAGGATTGGCAGGAAAATCAGTGGTTACAAGACCATAATTGTCAACATAACATAATGCAATAGAGTCTGCATTAAGAAATTGTTGAGGGTTTAAATCAAATTCTGCTCTGCCTTCGCCATGTGCTATGGCGACTGGCATTTTAGAGCCTTCCATACCTGTAAAAAAGATAGAAGGTGATTTTTTCACTTCAACCATAGCAACCCGGGCCTCAAATTGTTCTGAGGTATTGCGTAGAAAGCGTGGCCAATGATCTGCACCTGGAATAATATCCTTTAAGCCTGACATCATTTGACAGCCGTTACAAACGCCTAAGCCAAAAGTATCCGGGCGATGGAAAAATGCACTAAACTCTTCTCTGGCTCGGGTATTAAAAAGGATAGACTTTGCCCAGCCACCGCCTGCACCCATTACATCACCATAAGAAAAGCCGCCACAGGCAACTAAGCCAGTGAAGTCACGTAAACTCACACGACCATGAATAATATCGGTCATGTGCACATCAATACTGGTAAAGCCGGCTCGATCAAAGGCGGCTGCCATTTCTACATGCCCATTTACACCTTGTTCACGCAAGATGGCTACTCTTGGCCTGGTAGTAACATAAGGTGCTGTAATATCTTCATTTATATCAAAGGTTAAGGATGTTGACAAGCCTGGATCATTATCATCAGCAATCCGTTCAAATTGTTGTTTTGCACAATCAGGATTATCACGTAAAGCCTGCATTCTATAGCTCACTTCAGACCATGTGCGTTGTAACTCGGTTCGGCTTGCTGAATAAATAACCGATTCATTAAACGTAATTGTCAGTTGCTGTTCTTTTGTAACCGAACCAATAAGATGGCTATGATTAGCTAAGCCCAAGGTGTCAAGTTCAGTAATAACAGCATCATAATCACGTGCACGAATTTGGATGACCGCGCCTAATTCTTCATTAAATAAAGCGGATAAAACATCGTTGCCTAAGGCATCCAGTGTTAAGTTAATACCTAATCGACTAGCAAACATCATTTCGGCCAGAGTCGCTAAAACACCCCCGTCTGAACGGTCATGATAGCTGAGGATTTTTCTTTGACTATTCAGGGACTGGATGGCTTTAAAGAAAGCTATTAACAAGTCAGGGCTGTCTAAGTCAGGACATTCATCAATATGGCCGATTTGATTATAAACCTGCGCCAAAACAGAACCTCCTAAACGAGCTTGTCCTAGGTCAATAATCAATAGGCGGGTTTCTTCATCATCCAGCCATTCTAATTGCGGTGTTAACGTATGCGAAACATCCAGTACCGGTGCAAAGGCGGTGACAATTAAAGATAACGGCGAAGACATGGTTTTTTCGATGCCGTTATCCTGCCAGACTGTTTTCATGGATAAGGAATCTTTTCCTACTGGAATCGCGATACCGAGTGCAGGGCATAAGTCTAAACCGACTGTTTTAACGGTATCAAAAAGAGCAGCATCTTCACCTTGAAAACCAGCGGCAGCCATCCAGTTGGCAGAAACTTTAAGTTTGCCCAGTGAATCTATTCTGGCAGCGGCAATATTGGTCACCGCTTCGCCGATGGCCATACGGCCTGACGCTGCTGCATTAATGACGGCGAGTGGGGTGCGTTCACCCATGGCCATTGCTTCACCTGTTAGAGCGTAAAAGCCTGAGGCAGTCACCGCAACGTCAGCAACTGGGACTTGCCAGGGACCTACCAATTGATCACGGGCTACGAGACCCGTAACAGAGCGGTCGCCAATGTGTATCAGAAAGCTTTTGTCAGCAACGGCTGGAAAAGATAATACTCGCTTAACGGCTTCTTTAAGATCAATGCCTTTAAAGTCCAGCTTTTGGGTATCAGGTATTTGATGTTGAGCCCGACGGTGCATTTTGGGTGGTTTCCCAAATAGTACAGACATCGGAATATCAACGGGTTTAGCATCCAGCAAGTTATCATTGAGAGATAAATGCTCTTCTTCAGTCGCTTCACCAATGACTGCATATAAGCAATGTTCGCGCTCACAAAAGGACGCAAATAGCTCAAGCGATTCGGGTTTGATGGCAATGACATAGCGTTCTTGCGCTTCATTGCACCATATTTGCATAGGTGACATGCCTTTGTCTGCAATATTGACGTTGCGTAATTCAAAGCGCCCCCCGCGATCACAATCATGGATGATTTCAGGGACTGCATTTGATAGGCCACCGGCACCAATATCATGGATTGAGATAATCGGGGTGTTATTACCCAGTGAGTTGCAATGATTGATTACTTCCTGACAACGGCGCTCCATCTCCGGGTTTTCACGTTGTACTGAGGCAAAATCCAGATCTTCAGAGCTAGAGCCTGAGGCTTGTGAAGAAGCTGCACCACCACCCAGACCAATCAACATCGCAGGGCCACCCAAAATAATGATTAACGAACCGGCTGGAATCGGATGCTTGTCAATCAGCATGGGGCGAATATTACCCATGCCGCCCGCAATCATGATCGGTTTGTGATAGCCTTTAAACTCATTTGTAGCGTTGCCGGGTGCTGGCTGTTCAAAACTGCGGAAGTAACCGGCTAAATTAGGTCGGCCAAATTCATTATTAAACGCCGCGCCGCCTAAAGGGCCTTCTAACATAATGTCTAAAGCAGAGGCAATTCGCTCAGGTTTACCATTGTCAAGTTCCCAGGGTTGAATAAACTCGGGGATTTTTAAATGTGAAACAGAAAATCCTGTCAGGCCGGCTTTGGTTGACGAGCCTCGCCCAGTAGCACCTTCATCCCTGATTTCACCACCTGAGCCAGTTGCCGCACCGGGAAAGGGAGAAATAGCGGTGGGGTGGTTGTGGGTTTCGACTTTCATTAAAAAGTGCGCGTCTTCCTGAACATAGCTATATTCGCCAGTGAGTGCATTTCTAATAAAGACTTGTGCTTCAGAACCAACGGCAACAGAGGCATTATCGTGATATGCAGATAAAATACCTTCAGGGCTTTTAGTTGCAGTATTACGAATCATGCTAAATAACGATTGAGCCTGTTCTACTCCGTCGATCGTCCACTGAGCATTAAAGATTTTATGACGACAATGTTCAGAGTTAGCCTGCGCAAACATCATTAACTCAACATCGGTTGGGTTCCTGCCCAGTTTGGTAAAGCTCGTGGTTAAGTAATCAATTTCATCGTCTGATAAAGCCATACCGAGTTCGGTATTGGCTGCGACCAGAGCAGAGCGGCCTTCTTCAATGATTTCAACGCTAACCAGGGGTTTTGCAGGATGCTGGGTAAACAACTCGGTTTCAGCCACATCAAGTATAACTGATTGGGTCATTCGGTCATATAATACGCTGGATAGTTTATTTTTAACAGATTGGCTAACGGGTGCCGAGAAAGTGAGTGTGTATTCAATGCCTCTCTCGATACGCCTGACAGACGATAGTCCACAGCGTTGAGCTATTTCAGTCGCTTTACTTGACCACGGAGAAATCGTGCCGGATCTGGGAACAACCAGGAAGGTTTCAATGCGGGTGTTCTTGGTATTTTGCTCAGCAGTGTAGTGATGACCATCAGTTAATAACTGCTCCAGGATTGCTTTATGTTGATCGTCAAAGCTCTTTTCAATATCGACAAAGTGAATAAACTGCGCGGACATCGAGAGGGTGTTGGGTTCTATTGCGCTCAGTTCAGGGAGTAACTTATTTATACGAAAGTCAGATAAAGCAGATGTACCAGGGATTTTTAACATGAGAATAACAGTGTTGTTGAATTAAGTTTATTTAACAGCTTGTTCTTTTTTAAGTGTATCCTCTAAAACACTCAACAATTTAACGCTGTCGGGATCCGAGATAATGTTTTTATTTTCGTCTAACACGCTAACATCCGTTTGTTGATTGTTTTCATCAAGCTTTATTAAATAGACGTGTTCTGTTTCCTTGGCCGTGCCCAATACAGATTTAACTTCATCAAATGCAGATGTTATGTTATGCCAATAAGAAGTGTCCTTTTCTGTGGGTTCTGCTTCAGTCTTAAAGCGGACAGTAAAGAGTTTTGTTTCCAAATTACGATCAATGACTTCAATTGCATTTCGACTTAAGGCTTTATTAACCAGGCGCCAGGATTTTATTGCTGATGTATTGAGGCGTAATGCATTTTTGTCATTAAGATTGATGTGCTCGACAGTGACGGGTGTATCTGTTGCATCGGCCAGGTTTTCTGGTGATATAGTGACTGACGCTGGTGCGCTTTCAGGCTCAATGGTGTGGGCAGCGGCAGTAGAAGCAATAGCCTTGGTCGGTCCATCAGGCTTGGTGCTGACATAACTGGATTCTTCGACAGGTTGATCTGACGTTGCAGCTGCAGCGGCAGGCGTTGAAGAACTTAAGCTGGGGATTTGGCTTTTCTTTAAATCTTCTGGAATGATTAGCGGTGGAATCTCGGTGGTATACTGATAATCCTTTTCTTTATCAGGAAATAAGCTTTTTACATAAGTGCAAGCGGACACATTAAGCAGCACTAATGCTGCCATAGAAATAGTGCGTATGTTTAATGTCATATTATAACTTCAGCCTTGCGCATTGCGTCGTGAACTACTGTAAAACATTCTTCAGATAACCAGGTTAAAGGTAACCGAATGCCTCGTTTCATTAAGCCCATTTCAGCAACTGCCCATTTAACTGGAATAGGGTTTGATTGAATAAATAAATCTTTATGTAATTGCTTTAGTTTGCTATTGATCGCCAGGGCTGTTTTTTTATCACCCGCTATAGCCGCTGTTATCATCTCGTGAACAAGTCGCGGAGCAACATTACCGGTTACCGTGATAGTACCATTGCCACCCAGGAGGCAGAACTCAAGACTGGTGGCATCATCACCGGTATAGATTGCAAAATCATCGCCAACTAATTCACGTATTTTATTTACTCGTGACAAGTCACCGGTAGCCTCTTTCACGCCAACAATATTGGGTACATTAGAAAGTCGCCCCACAGTCTCCGGTAACATATCACAGGCAGTTCTACCGGGAACATTGTATAAAATTTGTGGAATATCGACCGCTTCGGCAATGGCTTTATGATGTAAATACAAACCTTCCTGAGTTGGTTTGTTATAATAGGGCGTAACAATTAAACAGGCATCTGCTCCCAGCTCTTTGGCTCTTCGGGTCAGATAAATTGCCTCAGTGGTTGAGTTGGCCCCTGTTCCAGCAATAACCGGTATTTTTCCAGCAGCATAGTTAACAATAGATTCAATAAGGTCACAGTGTTCCTCTTCACTTAATGTTGCAGATTCTCCGGTTGTGCCAACGGCAACTAAGGCATCTGTACCTTGATTAATATGAAACTGAACTAATTCTTTTAGACTTTCTTTATCTATAGCACCGTCTTCAAACATCGGTGTTACTAACGCTACGATACTACCTTGAATCATGAACTCTCTCGATCAGAATGGGTGCGATTACAAACAGAAGTCATTATAACAAGCAAATTGATAAAAAAGGTACTGCCTATTAATCGTGTCCATTACTGCGTCATTCGATGTCTGAAATCCCATAAAATGGGGGCACAGAACCTGATAAGAGTATCATTAATTACTGCAAAATTAAATAATATCAGGTACAATGGCTTTATAAACAAATAGTTCCCCGCGCTTTAACGCGCATTCCAAACACTCCAAACAGGTAAATCCATGTCCAATGATGTTTCTACATTACCCACTTTCCGTGAATTAGCACTGATAGACCCTGTGTTAAAAGCACTGGACGATGTTGGTTATGAAACACCTTCGCCCATTCAGGCACAAGTTATTCCCTATATGTTGCAAGGCAAAGACGTATTGGGACAAGCACAAACCGGTACAGGTAAAACAGCCGCTTTCGCATTACCTATACTTTCCAGAATTGATCTTCGCCAAAAAGACCCGCAAGTGCTGGTTTTGGCCCCAACACGTGAACTTGCCATTCAGGTCGCAGAAGCTTTTCAGCGTTATGCTGCCCATATGAAGGGGTTTCATGTACTCCCTATCTATGGTGGTCAAGACTACAGTACCCAACTACGTCAGCTTAAAAGAGGTGCTCATGTCGTCGTGGGTACGCCTGGTCGAGTGATGGATCACATGCGGAAAGGCACCCTGAATCTTGATACGCTTAAAGTCCTGGTCCTTGATGAAGCCGATGAAATGCTGCGTATGGGCTTTATAGATGACGTCGAATGGGTGTTAGAACAAACCCCGGATGATATTCAAATTGCCTTGTTCTCTGCAACCATGCCTTCGGTCATTCGTAAGATTGCTCAGGAATATTTAACTGATCCAGAGCAAATTACGATTAAAGTAACCACTGCATCTGCGGAAAATATTCGTCAGCGTTTCTGGATGGTGAGCGGTGTGCATAAATTAGATGCGCTAACCCGTATTCTTGAAGCAGAAACCTTTGACGGTATGATTATCTTTGTCCGTACAAAAACCGCAACCATTGAGTTGGCAGAAAAGCTGGAAGCACGGGGTTATTCAGCAGCGGCTATCAACGGTGATATGTCACAAGCACTCAGAGAACGTACCATTGCCCATTTAAAAAATGGCAAGCTGGATATCCTGATTGCTACTGACGTTGCCGCTCGCGGTTTAGATGTTGATCGTATTACCCATGTTGTTAACTACGACATTCCTTATGATACTGAGTCTTATGTACACCGAATTGGTAGAACAGGACGCGCAGGTCGGTCTGGTGACGCGATTTTGTTTATTGCACCCAGAGAAAGAAAACTGTTAGGCAATATTGAAAAAGCCACTAAACAAAAAGTTGAAGAAATGGGCTTGCCTTCAACTGAAGTGATCAATAACAAACGTATTTCACGTTTTAAACAAAATATTACCGATACCTTAGCGGTAGAGGAGCTAAGCTTTTTTACCCAATTAATTGAGCAATACCAGCTTGAACATAATGTATCAGCCTTGGAAATTGCTTCTGCTTTAGCGAAACTGGTTCAAGGTGATACACCGTTGTTATTGCAAAATCTACCCAAGAAAGCTTACGACAGTAGAGAAGACAGACCGCAAAGAGACAGAGATGAGCGTCCTAGAAGAGACGATCGTGCAGGCAGAGAAGATCGCCCGGATAGAGAGCGTAAACCCAAGCGTACCTTTGGCGGTGGAGCCAATATAGAAATGGAAACCTTCCGTATTGAAGTGGGTCATACGCATGGTGTAAAACCAGGCAACATCGTTGGAGCCATTGCAAATGAGACTGGCATTGACGGTGATCATATTGCCCGCATTAGAATTGAAGAAAATTACAGTACCGTTGAGTTACCTGCCGGTATGCCCAAAGAGCTAATTGAAGAATTAAAGAAAATTAGAGTTGCCGGGCAGCAGCTTAATATCTCAAAGCTGGATGAAAATAGCAGAAGATTAGCGGACGACGCGGCTAAACGTGTGGATAAAAGCAAAAAAAGGATGAGTTCTACTTCTCGTCGTGCAAAACCAAAAGAAGAGTAAATGAGTGCTGGTTAAGGCCAGGCTTTTCAGATAAACAAAAAGGGTTAGTTTGTTTAAGCTAACCCTTTTTTATTGCAGCCACAGACACGTACCGCCTGCTTTCTCAAGTTCAATCAAGCGGTTTTGATGCGCTGATAACTCTTCATCAGTGCAATGAATAATTTTTAAGGTAGGGCGATCAGGATTCAGCTGTTTAACAACGGTGTTTACATTTGCTGATTCCAGGTCAGAATGCAAATCATCTAATAACGAGGTTTGACCTCCAGTCATTGATAGAAAGACATCTGCCAGGATTTCAGAATCAAGCAAGGCGCCATGTAAGTCGCGGTGGCTATTATCTATGCCATAGCGTTTGCAAAGCGCATCCAGACTGTTGCGTTGTCCCGGATGTTTTTTTCTGGCATAAGCGAGCGTATCAAATACAGCGCTATAGTTTTCAATAGCACCAGCTTTCTGTTTAAGCAAAGACAGCTCGTAATTTAAAAAACCAATATCAAACGGGGCATTATGAATCACTAACTCAGTGTCTTTAATAAACGCTAAAAACTCCTCAACAATATCCTCAAAGACAGGTTTATCTTTTAAAAACTCATTAGTAATACCATGAACCGCAATCGCACCGTCATCAATGGTTCGATCAGGATTAATGTAGACATGAAAACGTTTGCCGGTTAAACGGCGTTTAACCATTTCAACACACCCGATTTCAATAATCCGATGGCCGTCTTGTGGACTTAAACCTGTGGTTTCAGTATCAAGAACAACGATACGATTAGTAAAGGTGCGATTATCCATGGCGTATTAAATTTGCTTAATTATAACCCTGAGGGTTTTTTGATTGCCAATTCCAGGTGTCTGCAACAATATCGTTCAAACTTTTCTCAACTTTCCAGTTGAGTTCTTTTAATGCCAAGGCAGGATTAGCAAAATATTCCGCAAGATCACCTGCACGGCGAGGAGAAATCTTATAATTGATTTTTTGTCCGGTCACACGTTCAAAAGCTGCAATAATTTCAAGTACACTGTAGCCTTTGCCTGCACCCAGATTATAGGCCTTGCAGCCGCCATCTTTAAATATATCACTGTTTAATGCGGTGATGGCATTAAGATGACCTTTAACCAGATCAACCACATGAATATAATCCCGGATACCGGTGCCATCCGGTGTTGGATAATCATCACCAAATACTGATAATTGCGGCAATTTACCAATCGCGACTTGAGCAACATAAGGCATCAGATTATTGGGAATACCATTGGGATCTTCACCAATCAAACCACTTTCATGGGCGCCAATAGGATTAAAATAACGTAAAAGTGCGACCTTCCAGGGTGATCTATCGGGGTTAATCTTATCGGAGGCTGACAGGTCTCTTAAAATATCTTCAATCATTGCCTTTGAGCGACCATAAGGATTAATCGGGCCAAGCGGAAAATCTTCACTGTATTGAGTCAGGCTGGTTTCCCCATATACGGTTGCAGAAGAACTGAATACTAACTGTCTGACATTGGCCTCATCCATGACTTCAAGGAGTATCATGGTGCCATATACATTATTATTGTAATAGAGCAGGGGCTTTTCGCAGGATTCACCCACTGCCTTTAAGCCTGCAAAATGCATCACTGTCGAGGGGGATTCTTTAGCGAAAATCTCGGTTAGAGCCGCTTTATCACGAATGTCCGCTTGATAGAAGGACAGTGTTTTACCGGTGATTTCCTGGACTCTTCGGAGTGATTCATACTTGCTGTTACCCAGATTATCAACCACAGCCACCTGATAACCCGCTTGTAATAACTCGACACACGCATGGCTGCCGATATAACCTGCTCCCCCTGTTACTAGTACTGTTTGTTGACTCATTAAGGCTTTCCTTTATTTGCTGATTTTAAGTTTAATAAGGTGTAAGCGTCTATTGTCCGCTCGGATGACTTCAAAGCGCATGTTGTCAACAACAACACTCTCGCCTTTTTTGGGCATATGTTCAAGCTGGCTTAAGATAAAGCCGCCAATGGTGTCATATTCATCAGTGGTGAAATGAGTAGAAAAATGCTCATCAAACTCTTCAATGGGTAGCAGCGCTTTGATCATATACTCATTCGAGTTACGCTGAAATATGTAGCCTTCGTCTTCATGGTCATCGTGTTCATCTTCAATCTCGCCCACGATTTCTTCCAGGACATCCTCAATGGTCACCAGACCGGATGCCTGACCGTATTCATCTACCACAATCGCCATGTGATTACCATTGGTCCGCAATTCTTTAAGCAGGACATTCAGGCGTTTACTTTCTGGAACAACACAGGCAGGACGCATGATATCATGAACCTTCATGGTTTTATTCTGTAACACCCGCGCGAGTAGATCTTTGGCCAGTAACACACCGACTACCTTACTTCGATCGCCATCAATGACGGGATAGCGGGAATGACAAAACTCAATAACCAGTGGGAAAATAGTTTCCAGCTCTGCATCTTTAGGCAAGACCACCATTTGTACGCGAGGAATCATAATATCCCGTACCCGCATCTGGGATACCTGCAAAACACCTTCAATCATGGATAAGGCATCGGTATCCAGTAATCGGTTTTCTCTCGCTTCTCTTAAAATTTCGAGAAGATCGTCCAAGTCGTGAGGCTCCCCGGAAAATAGTTGGCTAAGTCTTTCTACCCAACGTTTACGGGGGGCGGTTCTACTCGGAGGTTGATCGTCGCTCATGCGTTTTGTTCCTGTATATAAGGGTTTTTTATACCTAAATGACTTAATATTTTAATCTCTTTACCCTCCATCAGTTCTGCTTCGTCATCTTCAATATGGTCGTAACCCAATAAATGCAAAACACCATGGATGATAATGTGTGCCCAATGATCTTGTAAGGCTTTATTTTGTTCTAAGGCTTCTTTTTCTAAAACAGGGGCGCAGATGACCAGGTCGCCCAGTAAATTGAGTTCAATTTCTTCAGGTACTTCAACAGGGAAACTGAGTATATTCGTTGGACCCGATTTTAAACGGTATATCTCATTAAGTTCAGTACTTTCTTTCTCATTGACAATACGCACTACAATTTCTGTATCATCAGGATAGTCTGTTAACGCGGTATCAACCCACTGTTGAATTTGTGCTTTAGTCGGTTGACCTTGTGAGGGATGGATGGTTTGAATTTCGACAAAATTCATAGTTCGGTTTTTTGCTTTTTCTCATAGGCTTCATAAGCCGAAACAATGCGTTGAACGAGAGGATGTCTAACCACATCACGAACCGCAAAATAAGTAAAGCTGATGCCTTCAATATCTTTAAGCACTTCAAGAACGTGCCTTAAACCTGACATTTTTTCTGAGGGGAGATCGATTTGAGTTATATCGCCGGTAATCACCGCAGTGGAGCCAAAACCCACACGAGTAAGAAACATTTTGATTTGTTCTGTTGTGGTGTTTTGAGCTTCATCTAAAATGATAAAGGCATCATTTAAAGTGCGTCCACGCATAAAGGCCAGCGGTGCAACTTCGATAATACCTTTATCAATCATTTTCTCAACCCGTTCAAAGCCCAGCATTTCATATAAGGCATCATAAAGCGGGCGTAAATAGGGGTCAACCTTTTGAGCCATGTCACCCGGCAAGAAGCCGAGCTTTTCTCCAGCTTCAACGGCTGGGCGGACCAGAATGATTTTTCTGACCTGTTCAGTTTGCAAGGCTTCAATCGCACAAGCAACCGCCAGATAGGTTTTACCTGTTCCAGCGGGACCGACGCCGAAGTTAATATCGTGTGTAGTGATTTTCTTTAAGTAGGTCTGTTGATTAGGTCCACGACCTTTAATCAAACCGAACTTTGTTTTGATGGCAATCGGTTTTTCAGGGTCTACTTCCGGCTTGGGAGCTTCAAGCATCAGATCAATTGAAGCATCCTGCATAGCCAAATGAATCAATTCAGCCGTTAACTCTTCATAAGCCGTGCTTTCAAAGAGTTTTTGCATGACAGCACAAGCGGCTTTGACTGAACACGCCAGGCCGGTTACTTTAAATTGATTACCACGATTGGCGATTTCAACCTGCAGTCTCTTTTCAATTTGTTTCAGATGGGTATCCAGTTCACCACAAAAGTTTGATAATCTTTCATTATCGGCAGGGAGTAAAGAAATTTCCTGGGATGTCGTCATAATGAGCAATTAATTGGTAATAAGTTTTTCAAGGGAAGATTCAACCATTCTGCCTCGCAAAGAATTGGGCAAGGCTTCGGCAATATGTACATCAACAAACTGACCGGCTAAACGGGGATGACCGATAAAGTTAACAACCCGGTTATTTTCTGTTCTGCCTTGCATTTGCAGAGGATTCTTCTTAGATTGGCCTTCAACCAAAACAGTCTGAACGGTTCCAATCATTTGATTAGAAATTTCAGTAGCCATTTCATTAATGCGATTCTGGAAACGTTCAAGCCGGTGTTTTTTTACTTCAGCAGTCACATCATCGGGTAACTCAGCTGCGGGTGTTCCTGGACGTTGACTATAGACAAAACTGAAGGATAAATCAAAACCCACTTCGTTAATAAACGCCATTGTTTCTTCAAACTCTGCATCAGTTTCACCGGGAAAACCAATAATAAAGTCAGAGGATAAACTGATATTAGGCCGGACTAAACGAAGTTTACGAATGGTTTCTTTATAATCCGCGACAGTATGCCCACGCTTCATCTTCTTAAGGATGGAATCACTACCGCTTTGAACGGGTAAATGCAAATGATCAACTAACTGGGGCAGTTCTGCAAATGCTTCAATTAAACTATCGGTAAATTCAACCGGATGAGAGGTCGTAAAGCGTAAGCGGTCAATGCCTTCAATCGCGGCGACATAATGTAATAACAATGAAAAATCAGCGATATCACCGTCTTCCATCTCGCCCCGATAGGCATTCACATTTTGTCCTAATAAGTTGATTTCACGAACACCCTGTTTAGCCAGAGAAGTGATTTCGGCTATCACATCATTTAGAGGACGACTAATTTCTTCGCCGCGTGTATAAGGCACTACGCAAAATGAACAATATTTACTGCAACCTTCCATCACCGAAACAAAAGCCTTAGGTCCTTCGGCACGGGGTTCGGGGAGGGCATCAAACTTTTCAATTTCAGGAAAAGAAATATCAACGACTGATTTATGCTGATTACGCACTTGGTCGAGCAGTTGGGGTAAGCGATGCAAAGTTTGCGGACCAAATACCATGTCAACATACGGTGCACGTTTTTGAATGGCTGCACCTTCCTGACTGGCTACGCAACCACCCACACCAATGATAACGTCGGGGCGTTTATCTTTAATCTTGCGCCATTTGCCTAATGCTGAAAAAACCTTTTCCTGGGCCTTCTCACGAATTGAGCAGGTATTTAACAAAAGAACATCGGCTAATTTTGGATCATCAATCAATTCAAATCCGTGTGATGCTTGGAGTACATCCCGCATTTTGTCGGAATCATACTCGTTCATTTGGCAACCGTTGGTTTGAATATAAAGTTTTTGTGTCATATTTTATCTGAATAACTCATAAGAACTGCAACATCCCCCACTCAAAGAGTTGTAGAAATTTTATTTAACTAGCATTATAACCTGAACAGGGATTAAGCAAGAAAAACGTTAATTTAATCTTGATTACTTAACTCACTGTTGCTGCTGTTGGGCTTGCAGACGTTTTATTTTTGCTTCGCGTTTAGCGATTAATGCTTTAGCCGCATCGGCTCCGATATGGGATTCACCGCGCAGTTTGGCTAATTCTATTTGCTTTTCACGTTCCATAAACCGAATCTTCTGGGACTCGCTGACTTTACCAAAGCAATGCGGACAACTCACGCCTTTTTCATAGTGAGGACTGGCCTTGTCTGCTTCAGTAATCGGTAAACGACAGGCATTACATTGATCATACTGGCCCTTTTCAAGTTGAAGATTAACGGTTACCCGTTCATCAAAGACAAAGCATTCACCTTCCCACAAGGTTTCATCAGCAGGGACCTGTTCAAGGTATTTTAAAATGCCGCCTTTTAGGTGATAGACTTCTTCAAAACCTTGCTCTTTTAAAAACGCCGTTGATTTTTCACAACGAATGCCACCGGTACAAAACATAGCGACTTTCTTGTGTTTTTCAGGATCAAGATGCTTACTCACATAAGCAGGAAACTCCCTAAAGCTTTCAGTATTAGGGTTGATCGCGTTTTTAAAGGTGCCCACCTGATACTCATAGTCATTACGGGTATCAATCAGAATAACCTCAGGATCAGAGATAAGTTGGTTCCAGTTAGAAGGCTCAACATACGTACCGACCACCCGTTTTGGATCGATGCCTTCAATACCCAGGGTCACGATCTCTTTTTTAAGCTTAACTTTAGTCCGATTGAAGGGCAATGTATCGGTGAAAGACTCTTTAGTGTCTATATCAGCCAGACGGTTATCGGTACGCAACCAGGTTAATACCTTATCAATGCCTGTTCGGTTACCCGCGATAGTGCCGTTAATCCCTTCATTGGCGAGTAATAAAGTACCGCGAACCTGATTGGTCTCCATGACATCATGTAAAGGTTGGCGTAAAGATTGAAAATTTTCGAGGGTAACAAATTTGTATAAAGCACAAACTACGATTGGGGTCATTTAACATCCACACTGCAAACTGGAACGTAAATCCAGGGCAAAAAACGCTATTATACTGAAATTGTTAACAGTTGTCGGTCATTTAATGGGGTTGATTAGGGCGTCTAACCCCCGAATAGTGTTGAGTCCAGTATTTGTTTTTAAGGCTGGAGACCAACACTTTACCTGTTTTATGACTGGGGGCATGAACAAATTTATCGTGATCCACATAAATACCTACATGGGAAAAGGCTTCCCCATTGACATCAAAGAAAACCAGATCACCTGAATGTATATCCTTTTTAGCGACCCTGGGTAAGGATTGAGCCATTTCAAAGGATGACCGAGGTAAATTAATACCCTGTGTTTCATAAACGTGTTTTACAAAGCCGCTACAATCAAAGCCTTTTTTAGGAGAGCTTTGCCCATAGACATAGGGTGTACCTTGTAAGCTGAGGGCATAAGTAACTGCAGAGGAGGGGCTCTGGGTTTGAGTAACCGGTTTTATTTCAGGAGTACTGGCACACCCAGTTAATACTAAAATAGAAACCAGTAAAGAAAATTGATTTAAATAGCGAGTGTTGTTAGATAACTTCATTGATTGGGTAAACGGGGTGATACCTGTTATTTAAGCCATTTTTCTTTTAGCTTGTGTTTGTTTAAAGCCAGCCATTGAATCGCAATAATCGGAATGGCAGATTCAATTTCATTGTTTTCAACCATTCGATAGGCTTCATCAGAACTGACGGTATGTACCAGAATATCTTCATCTTCATGATCCAAACCATGAATGCCACCCACCGTAGTGCTATCAACTTTTCCACAAAACAGCGTGATCCGTTCAGACGCACCGCCTGGGGTTGTATAAAATTCATTAATCACGATGAGATCCTGAATTTCACAACCGGCTTCTTCTAATGATTCACGGTAGGCTACTTCTGCAGCGGTTTCACCTTCTTCTATGGCACCGGCAACAATTTCAATCAACCAGGCTCTCTCAGGTATGATCAATGCACCGGCACGAAACTGTTCAATCAGGATGACCTGATCAGTGTGTGGATCATAGAGCAGAACGGCTATGCAACTACCTCTGACAAATAACTCCCGACTGAATACATTACTCCACCCACCTGCAAAGAGTGTGTGTTTTAATTGGTATTTCTCCATACGGAAAAACCCTGAATACACAATTTCTTTATCGACAATCTCAAATTCTTTTTTCATGAGGGAGTTTAGGTAAAACGCATTTAATAGTTGCGCGTTTTATACCATTAATCACTGCATCTAACAAATCTGAATGACTCTCTTATTAATGCATACCGGGTAATAACCTATCAACAATTGATTGACTGTCAGCGTCAGATATTCTAGAGTTTAGATCGCAATGAAAAAAACCAAAGTATTTAATAGGTTTCTAATTATTTAGAGGTATTAACTAGTGCGTTGAATGCCTACAATCAAAAATGGTGAGCGACTATGGGATGGAGAGAGCGAACACACGAAGACGTCTATTCTGATGAGGAAGTTGAGGTCCGGTTAAAAGAAGAGTTACCCCATTGGTATCTTGAAAACGGTTGGATAAGACGGAAATATAAAACCAGTGGCTGGAAAGGCACCTTAATGGTCGTTAATACGGTCGGGCATCTTGCTGAAGCCGCCTTCCATCATCCTGATCTATCGGTATCTTATGCGTTTGTCATCGTTAAGCTGGTGAACCATGCGGCGAAAGGCATTACCAACAAAGATTTTGAATTAGCCCGTAAGATCGAAGAGGTCATTATGTGGCAACCGGGTAAAGAAGGCGGGTCTTTGGTTGGAACCCCGGATGATCCCAAGTTTAAATATATTAAATACGATTAGCGTGATAGCGTCGCCATTAACTTATTTTGAGTTTCAAGTTTGGGAGAGCATAAAAGATATGGGCTCTCCCAAACTGAGTCAAATAAACTTAGGGAACAAACTTCTCAACGGGATTTGAGAAATTATAAGTGCCCATTTTATTCGCTTCCGAACTAGTGGCAGTGGCTTTAAAGATATATTTAATGCCGCTGGTTAAGTTTGAGATGGTCCCTTTGGTTTTAGAAAATAGTTTGGTGTAATATTCTGCATCGTCTGCGGGTGCGGGGGAGGGTGTAAATAACAATAAATATTCACTTGAGTTGGGAACAAAGCCAATCTCAATAATCATTTCTCCCGGGTTTTTACCGTAATATACGTTTAAGGTGGGTGCATCTAAGATACCGATCACCGAGGGTGTTTTTGAGACTTTGAAGCCAGAGCTATCTAGCTTGATCAGGTCGTTTGCTGAAGTTTGATTGACGTAACCCCCTAAAGTGCTCAGCAGGTTTTCTAGAACGAGGCGTGTAGCGACTTTATTTGCGGTATCTTCTTTTGAGCCATCTTTAGACTTGATTAAAGCCGTCGAATAAAGCGTAATGGCCTCTTGAATTCTAGATAATTCAGGATGAGGCGTTGTAAAGTTAGGGTTGTTGGTCATTTTTAGTACGATTTTTTGAGCGTAGCTGACAAGCTCATTATCTTTAATCTTACTAAAATGGATTCGTGCCTTTTGTGCTCTCATAATTCCCTCGAATGCGCCCGTAAATGGGCATTAAATGATGAAATCCAATTCAAAATCCCTGCAACAGTCAGTGCAATTTGAGTGTTAGCGGTTTGAGTATAGCCCCTTTTAGAAAAAATACACTTTATATATGGTTTAATTTCAAATGAGTTAAAATCAGTTTGAACCATTCAGTGATTAAAACCGCTTTGCCAAACATAATAGAGAGAATATACAGCCGCGAAGCCTATAGTTATTAGCGTTTCGGATGTATGCAAAGGAGTAAAGCAAGTATGAATTGACCCTTCGGATCTATGAAATGCTGTAAAGTAGGTATGCATTGGCGCTTCGGGTACATGAAATGCGGTAAAGCCTGTATGCAATGGTGCTTCGGATACATGAAATACGGTAAAGCATGCATGCAATGGCCCTTCGGATGTATGCAATGCAGTAAAGTAGGTATGCATTAGAGCTTCGGATGTATGCAATGCTGCATTCTTGGGCAAGAATGCTAATTTATGTCTTGTTTCTGCAAGGGGTTAGGGTTCTAAATGAGTGAAACGGATCTTTTATTTATTTACGGAATAGAAGATTCGCCAGGATTGATAAGATGATGCTAATAACTATTGAGGACGTAATGGGTATGAAGATGGATTTATGTTCATCAACAATGCGGATATCGCCGGGCAACTTGCCAAGCCAATTGACCAGTGATGGTGCATAGCTAAGCAATAGCCCCACCGCAACAAAAATGACGCCGATGATGATCAGTAGTTTACCTAGAATCATTTTGGTAACCTGTGAGGTTTTAATAAATCATAATTTATCATCGGTCTTTTCTAACACCACATAGTCAGCCTCAATAATATTGGCATTATTTGCTTTTTCAGCGCGTCTTAAGGCTCTCCAAAATTTAAAGCCAATGATAGCCACAGGTATCAGAAGTACCGTAAATAATACTGAAAATAGCACGGCAGATATTCCGATAATAATCAGTAACAATGGGATTGCAATGAGGCGGGGTAGGGTGAATGATGCTTGCATATTGAAGGGTCTGTTGGGGTTGAGGGGATGGCTATTTTTAAATGAGTCAAAAACTGATGGCTGAGTTTATGTCCTTATCATAACAAATTTGATAATTAAAGGTTGTTGATAAGCACTATGTGTTAATCCATAGGCGACATGGTAAGTATCATATAGATATAATTGTTTTAAAGATTCAATATAGGTTATAAAGTAAATTATATGAAATATTTTAACGAAGGTAAGGCATGCGATGCGGTAATTCGCCACATTGAATTTCGAGAGGGCTGTTCACGACGTGACCTACGTTTTCCAGAAAAAGAAAATGACAGTGCGCCGGTTGAACTAATTTGCTTCATTGGCGATTGCAAGTTTGCCTTTGAACATACAGGTATCGAACCATTTGAAAGACTTACTGAATTGAAGGCCAAATCGCATATACATTTTAAACCTATCAAGGATAGTCTTGTCGGCAGACTGCCAAAAACAGAACACTTTGTGTTGCATGTTCCAGCAAAAGCTACTTTGGAGTTAAAAGGTAAAAATCTAGTTGATGTGCAGGATGCTATCGTGGCCTGGATTGAGAATGTAGCCCCGACTTTACCAATCGCGAGGTTCGATAATTACGTGATTGATACTAGCTATTTGTCTATTCCAAATGTACCGTTTGATGTGGCATTACATAGAGTACAAATGGGGGGAGAGCATGGACAAATCAGTTTCAAACATTATGTAGATCGAAATTTAGAAGGGCGGCAAGGACAAAGAACAAATCGAATTCGTAGAGCCTATAGAGAGAAGATACGCAAACTAGCTAATTGGCAAAAAGATGGTGCTCGAAGCGTTCTTATTCTTGAAGAAAACGATATTAATTTAACTATTCCAATGCTCGTTGCCGATGCGCTCACTCTAGTCGAGCAGGATGAGGGTACTATAGAGAAGCCTAACGAGATATATCTACTAAGTTCTGGATTAGATAAAAATTGGTTTCTCTGGCCACTACGTATCGACGATCATGTTTATACTGAATTCAGCAAGAATTGTGATTCGATTATTAGAATCGATCCAATAACCTTAGAAGATGTTACAAATCGGTAACTGAATAACCATAAGCTAAAGTTGGTGGTTGTTCAGTACACTGATTATTGTTATTTTTAGTACCCAAAGACACTTCCGATTAATATTTTTATAAAACATCAGGCCGAATCGGTAACTCGCATGTTTGACTAATGGTTATTTGAAAGAATGTGCTTCATAATAACATCGACAGAATTCTTCGCAATTTGGTATAGGTAACTCAGGTACTTCTTCAATATTATAAATTTTCTTAAACCGCTTTATTTTTTTACAGTCGTTACCATCTCCGGTGGCTACTATCTTAACCTTTTTAATAGAGCCGAGTTTTTTCAACTTAAGAAGCTCATTTTTTTGTGATATTCTGTGATATGCATTGAGATGCATGCGTTCTAAAGTTGACTTAGGTTCAATCATTTTAAAAGCTAAAGGATCAAAATACTCAATAAATTTCTTTGAGTATTTCATCCTACTGTTCAATCCTAATAGTTTTTTCTCTTCGACTGTTAGAAAAATATCTCCATCGAACGCAACTGCAGTATTAACTCTACCAAATGTTGTATAACCTCCTTTGAGGTTTGCAACAAGCTCAGGAATTTTCTCTACCCTGAAAAAACCGGATGTGGCAATACTTATTTCAAGTAGTTTTATTACCTCTTCGTTGGTTTGTCGTTCCAAATCGATGTCTTGCTTAGTCATTGGGATGCCAATCTTAGGGTTAATAGAACAATCAGTTTTTTTTGTTGACGACTTCGCTATTTTTCTGACTAAGAAATAGGTTGTAACTATAAATGTAAGTAGTGTGATTAGTTGGGATGTCATATTGTGACTTTTATAGTGCAAGTTGTAATATTTAGCCATCATCTTTAGTGCGAATTTAGGCCTTTGGATAATAGCCTAATTTCTTACTGTGAAAGTTCGTCAATTTGCACTAATTATCTGTTTTTGTGATATATGAAAAACTTTCATTTGCTGGGGTGATGCCGAGCCTTCATGATCGTTATATTGAAAATTACCTTATTCATTTAATAATGTTCCACTCTCTGGAATTTTAGAACGCTTGTCTGTTACTCGATTTCTAACCTGGGAGTTTATAATTCTTTGTCTTGCTTGCTCTACTTCTTGCTCTGTTGGATGCTCAAGAGGAAGTGGATTTTCCGTTGCTTGATTGAGTGTGTTTTCTGACATGTTATATCCTCATTTTTGAATACAGTTGGATGGATAAATATTAATGAATATTCAGTTTTGCTATTTGCCGATTTATCAGTACCTAATGCAACAGGCTTAGAAGAATTATTTTATACTTTTTTATCTAGCCCATAAAAAGAAAAAACACTAAAAGAAAAAATCAAGAAAAACATGGCGGCTATCAATAAATAATTTGTTTTTTTAAGTCGCTCTGACCTTATTTCATAAGCCTTAGAATTTTCTGATGTGGCATCTATGAATCTTTTTTTGAAATAATTAGTTATTTCTTGTTGTTTTTTTTCAGCAGTAAAAAGTTGTTCAGAAACAATAGCCAATACTTCATTATCAATATCAGATGCATGTGGAATATGATTTAATTTATATTTATACAATGTAAATGAAAAATAAAAAAAAGCTCCAACGGTACAACAACTACTTAAGATCAACAAAGCCAAAAATATCACAGAAGGAATATCCCTCGCGAAGTTTTCAAACTTAAAGCTCAAAAGAAGATAGCTAATAGCACCAAGAATTGGAACCGCCATATTAAGTGTTATTTGGAGCCTACCAAGTAACTTTTCTCGTAAGTCTATCTCATGAAAATAAAGCTTTTCATATAGACCCAAGGTGTAATTATCAATATCCATAGGATAATAGGACAATAAACTTTAAGCTCAAAAATGAGCAAAACCATAAGTCGGCTATTAATGCGGGATAAACAAACTTAGTTAACATAAAACCACTTCTGTACATTCATTTTCCATCCCCTATTTAGAAATATTCTGTGCTGTATTATAGATGACATAGTTAGGCAAATAAAAGCCAAACAAGATATTCAATTGACGATATTGATCTAATGAATGGACTAGAATTTGAAAAATTTATAGCAGAATTATTTTCTAAAATGGGATATGAATCTGAGATAACAAAAGCATCGGGTGATCAAGGAATGGATGTTATAGCATCAAAAAATGGTAATAAAATTGGTATACAAGCAAAATGTTATTCAAGTTCAGTTGGCAATAAAGCTGTTCAAGAAGCGGTTGCAGGCAAAAATCATTACCGTTTAGACAAAGCAATAGTTGTTACAAACAATTTCTTTACTGATGCTGCTCAACAACTTGCCCAATCCAATTCAATCATTTTATGGGACAGGAATATCTTAAAAGAAAAAATTAGCCAAATATTCAATTCATGAATAACTTAAATCTTTTCGAACAACAATTTAATACAGCAAAAGAGTTAGTAG
>CAIPPE010000235.1 GCA_903866825.1 uncultured Methylococcaceae bacterium | reverse complement strand
GGCAAACAATACGCAAACGGATTAACCAACTCATAGGGCAAAGCTACAGAGGCATTAGACTGAATCAATAAGGCATCTTCATTGTGCAATACACCATGATTATCTCCATCACCCGATGAAAAAAAACAACCCGCCGCAACCGGCTTCATGCCAACGACAGAATAACCTTGCCGCTTAAAATAACGCATCAAAGCAATCGTCACCCAGGTCTTACCAACATCCGTATCGGTACCCGTTATAAAATAACCTGTTTGCATTGCGAATTAAGCCCTGGCTATCACATTAAACACTTCAAACGTTGCCGGTATAACCCCATCCACTCGATGATCTTCATAAGCCGCCATCATCTGTTGCATAGCCGATTTTGTAGTTATCGATTTTCTACCCCCTTCAATCACCTGCTGCGCACCTAACTGCTTTAAGGATTGCATTAACGAGACCACAGTCTCATAACACGGCGAATAAATAGTAGCAGTCAACTCAATCTCTTTAAAACCAGCCTCCTCCAAAAACTGCACTAACTGATCTTGACTATAAAAACTATTCACGTGATTAAAATTATCGACACCCGCCCAGGCATTTTTCAATTCATACAAAGTCTGTGGTCCAAATGTAGAAAAAACCAACTGTCCATTCGGCTTTAAGACGCGCTTGATATCCTTAAACACCGCCTCAAGATTGTGACACCATTGCAATGCAAGATTTGAAAACACACTATCAATCGTATGCTCAGCAAACGGTAAATATTCCGCATCTGCACAGATAAACCGAACAGACTCTTCATTGATATATTTACCCTGAGTCGCCTGTACCATTGCTAAAGCTATATCCAACACCAGCAGTGTTTCAGAAGCTGAACACGCCAACAACTCACCGGTTAAAAAGCCAGTGCCACAACCCAAATCCAGCAACGTTCCATTAAAAGTAGATGCATCAACCGACCACAACAATTCTCGACCTGCTGAGCGCTGAAGTTCTGCAACCTTATCATAGGTGCCGGAGGACTTTGCAAACGATCGTTTAATACGGGTTTTATCTAAACACATGACTCATCCATAAACTCAGTAATAATGTCCAATAACACTTGCGGATGAGATAAAAACGGCACATGCCCTGCTTTATCAATAATTGACAATTGGATCTCCGGGGCTAATGCCAACAAGTACTCACCTAACTTATTCGGCACCAAGGTATCCTGAGCACCTAAAATCACCAAAACAGGTACCCTAGCTTCAGCCAAGACAGATCTTAAATCAGCGCCTTTAAGAATCGCTAAGCCTCCCTGCAAAGTGCTTGGCTCTGGAGGAGCACACTCTAAAACAGCCGATTTCAGATTTTTTAATAAAAACTTAAAATCAGGCAGATTATTAACCTGCAACGATAAAAATCGCAGTAACGTTGCCCGACAATCTGCATGCAATTGCTCAGCAAAAGCATCCAACAAATTAATTTTCATCCCCGGCCATTGCTCGGTTTGGGTAAAAAACGGATTTCCACCTAACAAGATCAATGAACTCACCCGCTCAGGAAACCGCTGTGCAATTTCCAGCACCACGGTTGCCCCCAAAGACCAGCCTAACCAGGTGCTTTGTGGCTCAGGCACTGCATTAACCAAAGCCATACTGACGGCTTCTAAAGTAAACTCATCTAAAGCCTCACTATAACCATGCCCTGGCAAATCAACACAGGTCACTTGATAAGATTGGCTTAACAGTTCAGCAAAGTTTCGCCAAATACCGCTATGCATTGCCCAGCCATGCACGAGCACCAAAGGTTGGCCCTGACCAAAGGTTTGAGTATGAATTTTTATCATAGGGTTACGGCATTAACTGCGTTATCTAATGCCTCTAATAATTGATCAACGTGCTGTTCTTCATGTAATGCGGACAACGTCACCCGTAAACGGGCACTGCCTTTAGGAACCGTTGGAGGGCGAATAGCGCTAACCAGAAACCCAGCCTTTAGTAAGTGTTCACTGATTTTCACGGTTCGCGCACTATCACCAATTACAATGGGTTGAATAGCAGACAATAACCGCACATCCGACCCTAAAGGTTCTTCAACTTGCTTGACACATTCCAGCCCTAACTGCTCTGCCCCGCTTCTAAAGCGGCTCGCTAAATGATTTAAGTGCTCACGTCGCCAATTATCCGCAATCACCCGTTTTAAGCTGGCACGAGTTGCCTCGGCAACCGCAGCCGGTAAGGCCGTAGTATAAATATAAGTACGGGCTTTTTGAATCAGCGTTTCAATCAAATCCTCAGATCCTGCTATAAAGGCCCCAAAGGTTCCAAATCCTTTACCCAGCGTCCCCATCAGAATCGGTACATCATCCTGAGTCAAGTCGAAACAGTCTAAAAGCCCACCTCCATTTTGACCCAACACCCCTAAACCATGTGCATCATCAACCATTAACCCAGCACCAGTAGATTTCGCAAGCGCAGCTAAAGACTTAAGCGGAGCAAAATCCCCATCCATACTAAACACACCATCTGTCACAATCAGTTTATTCCCTGTTGCCTGATCCAGATGGGGCTTAAGCTGCTCAACATCCGCATGGGCATAACGCTTAAAGCGTGCGCCCGACATTAAACCTCCATCCAGTAAAGACGCATGATTTAGTCGATCTTCAAAGACTGAATCACCCCGTCCTAACAACGCCGACATTACCCCTAAATTAGCCATATAACCTGTAGAAAACAATAAAGCCCGATCTCGACCGGTAAAAGCCGCCAATTCTTCTTCCAAGGCATGATGAGCGCGACTGTGTCCACAGATCAGATGCGCAGAACCACTGCCCACCCCATACTGATCAACACCGGCTTTAAAAGCACTGATTACCTCGGGATGATTCGCCAAGCCCAAATAATCATTACTGCAGAAATTGACCACAGAACGCCCCTCAAGCTGTAAATGAATCCCTTGAGGTGAATCAATGACACGTCGGGACCGATACAAGTCCGCCGTTGCAATTGTTTGTAAATCAGCCGATAAATGAGAAAAGGCAGATATCATTCAGCGTAACTTGAACCACCTGAATGAATCCCCAAGCGATTAAATAATGCCAAATCATGATTCGTCATCGGATTATCGGTGGTTAATAATTTATCGCCATAAAAAATAGAATTGGCGCCCGCTAAAAAACATAAAGCCTGCATTTCATCACTCATTTTGTTACGGCCTGCCGACAAACGTACCCGCGATTTTGGCATCATAATTCTGGCTACCGCCAAAGTTCTTACAAACACCAATGGATCGAGTGCTTCAGTACCCATTAAGGGTGTACCTTCGACCTGAACCAGCATATTAACCGGCACACTTTCTGGATGTTTAGGCATATTCGCTAATTGAATTAATAATTGCGCACGATCTGTTTCGCTCTCCCCCATGCCTACAATCCCACCACAACAGACATTAATACCTGCATCCCTAACCCGCTCCAACGTATCCAATCGGTCCTGATATGTGCGGGTGGTAATCACTTCTGAATAATAATCTTCAGAGGTATCCAGATTATGATTGTAATAATCCAGCCCACCTTCTTTTAAGCGCTGAGTCTGTTTGTCAGTTAACATGCCCAAGGTGACACAGGTTTCCATACCTAAGGCTTTAACACCTTGGACCATCTCAATGACGCGTTCAACATCTTTATCTTTAGGTTGACGCCAGGCGGCCCCCATACAAAATCGGGACGCACCTTGATCTTTGGCTTGTTGTGCGGCTTTTAAAACCGCATCAACCGGCATTAATGCCTCAGAGGTTAAACCCGAATCATAACGGGCACTTTGCGGGCAATAACCGCAGTCTTCAGAACAGGATCCGGTTTTAATACTTAATAAACTGCTGATTTGAACTTCATTCGGATCAAAATGCGCCCTATGAATACTTTGTGCCTTAAAAATTAAATCATTAAAGGGTAAGGCAAACAGCGCATTAACTTCATCCAGTTGCCAATCATGACGGAGAGCGGTCTGAGCAAGGTGACCGTTAAAAACAGGGTTTACAGACATTCAAATAATCTCCAGCGACAATAACAATAGTGTATAAGTAACAAGCCAGCACCTTATTCGTCAACCTGATCAAATAAAAATGCTCCACAACTGGATTAATATTATACAGGATTACCTGCTCCCGCCTACCTGCATCTTATGCGGAAACGAGGGCTTTAAAGGACTTGACCTCTGTGAACACTGCTTTAACCGCTTATCCAGAAACCAGCACTGCTGTTACCGTTGCGCCGAAACATTTAACGCCCCCATAACTATGCCCCAATTATGTAGAAAATGCATAAGCTCACCACCCGCTTTTGACGAAACCATTGCCCCCTTTATTTATCAAGGCGAAATACGCCATTTAATAACTAATTTAAAATACGGCACACAGACCAAAAATGCGCGTTTACTGGGTTTACTCCTGGCGAACCATCTAAAAGAAAATGCTGAACGACCCGACCTCATTATTCCAGTGCCTCTACACAAAACACGCTATCGTGAACGTGGCTTTAACCAAACAATAGAAATTGCATCAATTATTTCAAAAACATTAAACATCCCGTTAGACCTCAGCGGCTGTATCAGAATAGAAAACACACCGCATCAAGTAGCATTAAATGCTCAACAACGCCAACTAAACATCAAAAACGCCTTCAGTATTATTTCTCCAATCAGAGCACAACATATCGCAATAATCGATGATGTGCTGACTACAGGCTCAACTGTTAATGAATTGGCAAACTCATTAAAACAGGTCGGTGTTATTCGTATTGACATTTGGACCTGTGCCAAAGCATAATCAGCGTGGGATTGATCGATTTAGTTAATATTTTTAATTAAAATTTAATAGACAAATGATTTGTGATGTTTAATAATCTAAATGCCCCCCCTTTGTATTTAACGCTAAACCTTACTAGTGAGACATTAGCAAATGAAAACTTTAAAGAAAATATTTAGATTGTTTTTTTTGCTTATAGCATTAAGCAACCCCTTAACTTCAAGCGCAGACGTCGCTTCCGATACGGTAGCGCTCATTGCAGCCAACCCTAACAATGCAGCAGCCATTATTGCTGCTGCTGTAACTGCGAATCCAACCTTAGCCGCTGCAATCACATCGGCAGCTGTGACTGCAAATCCAACTTTAGCCGCCGCAATCACAACTGCAGCCGTTGCTGCTGCTCCAGGCTCTGCTGCTGCAATTACAACTGCCGCAGTGACTGCAGCTCCTGCTTTTGCCGCTGCCATTACTACTGCTGCCGTTACAGCCGCTCCTGGCGCAGCTGCAGCAATTACAACTGCCGCTGTAACTGCAGCTCCTGCTTTTGCTGCTGCGATTACCACTGCTGCCGTTGCTGCTGCCCCTAGCGCTGCCGCTGCAATTACTACTGCCGCTGTGACTGCGGCTCCTGCTTCAGCGGCCGCCATTACTACCGCTGCTGTTGCTGCTGCCCCTAGCGCTGCCGCTGCAATTACTACTGCCGCTGTAACTGCGGCTCCTGCTTCAGCGGCCGCCATTACTACTGCTGCCGTTACAGCCGCTCCTGGCGCAGCTGCAGCAATTACAACTGCCGCTGTAACTGCAGCTCCTGCTTCAGCTGCTGCGATTACCACTGCGGCGGTTACGGCCGCGCCATCATCGGCTGGGCCCATTGCAGCCGCTGCAACAACCGCTGCGCCTAATGCAGCAGCTGCTATTACTTCTGCAGCAGTTGCGGCAGCACCAACGGCTGTTGCTACAATCGCAATTGATGTGATTGCAGCAGTTACAACACCTGCTCCAACAACTACCACTACAACAAGCAGTGAAAGTACCACCAGTGCAGTAGCTCAAACAGCCGCCATTATTGTTGCAGCCGCTACAGCTACCGCTACCGCTCAATGTCAAGGCAGTACAGTTGCCAATTGTGTTAGCCAGGCAATTGCTAAAGAAGAAGCCGTACTAGCGGCTAATACTTCAAACCCGGCTGCGACAACTACAGCAATCACTAATCAAACATCTGCAAGCCCGAATTAAACAAAATAGGTCTATTACCATGAAACTAAAATATCTGAAAAATAATAGCTTTACTTTGCTGCTGACTGGGCTTTTAAGCTGTGGAACGGCTGTTGCTTACGATAGCAAGGATGATAATGATCTATTTAAAGAACAAGGCATTAGTGATTATGATCAAAAAGGTATCCGTGCCGGTAGCTTTACAGTCATGCCAAAACTGGAACTAAAAAATGAATACATTTCTAATATTTATTATCGGGATGCCACGCTAGGCAAGTTAACCGATAGTTATATTGCCCACTGGAAACCTGGAGTCACAGTAAACTCAAACTGGAATCGTCATGCCCTTAACTTTTTTTTAGACACCGATATCGCTCAATACGGAACTCAAGCCAGCCGTAACGATTATCAAAATGTAAGAACAGGGGTTAATGGACATATTGACGTACTTAGAGACAGCCATTTTGACACCAGCTTTAGCTACAACTATTTAACAGAACAAAGGGGTTCGCCAGACCAAATCTCGGCTCTGACACCTACTATCTACGACACTAAAGTAATTAATGGTTTTTACAGCCACACCTTAAACCGGGTAACTCTTAAAACGGGCGTTAACGCAACCCGCTATGATTATCAAAATGTGTTAACCGGTGCAGGCACTACATTGCAAATGGTCACTCGTAATCATTGGTTATATACGCCAGAAATAAAGGTAGGGTATTTAATTCAACCCGAATACGAGGCCTATCTGAAATTCCAATATGTCAACGCAAGCTATGATACTTTAGTAGCTGTGAATGGGGTTAACTCTGCCGGTGTCTATAACCGTAACTCAACGGGTTACAATGCTTTGGCAGGATTCGCTTTTGATATCACAGGACTCATTACAGGTGATGCTTCTATTGGTTATATCGATCGCACATATGCCGACAATCGATTCGTGCAAATTTCTGGGGTCAATGGTTTTGTAGATTTAAAATGGCGTCCAACGCCTTTAACAACCGTTACTGGCAGTGTATTTCGAAATATTGGCGAAACTACTCAGGCAGGGGTTGCTGGGACTTTTCAAACCGGTGTCAGTTTAAATGCTGAACATGAATTGATGCGTAACATCAACCTTCATGCTGGGGCTAACTTTACCAATATGGATTACAATGGATATGCTACTGTCGGCTACCAGAATTTTAATCGTAATGACAATATGTACGGAGCAAATGTGGGCGCAAAATATCTGTTTAACCGTTACCTGTCAACAGACCTGTCTTATACCTATCAAAATCGGGCTTCCAATTATTTAAACTCTAGCTATCAAGTTAATCAGGTTATGCTAAATATAAGAGGCCAATATTAATACCCTCTGGAAGTAACTTATTGACACCCAATTCAATCGGCTTTATGAAAAAAAATAGTTTTAAAAGTATCCTGTGTCTTTTGTTAGTCAGTACTTTGTTGAGCGCAGCCTTTTCTGTAAAGGCTGCTGATGAGTCTAATCTCCAAAATCAATCGACTAAGTCGTATGATACGGATGAATACAAACTGGGTTCAGGCGACCAGATTAAAATTACCGTCTTTAATCAAGAGCAGTTATCGGGAGAATATACCATTAACGGTGGAGGGCAGATTGCTCTACCCCTGATTGGAGATATTTATGCCAAAGATTTAACAGTAAAACAGGTCGAAGAAGCCATTGCCAATAAATTAAAGCCTGATTATTTGCTCAACCCTAAGGTCAATGTGCAGGTTTTAAACTACCGGCCATTTTACATTCTGGGCGAAGTTAAAGAACCTCAGTCCTACCCTTATGTTGATGGCATGACCTATCGAAACGCCATAGCCATAGCCGGTGGCTTTACCTACCGCGCCAAAGAAGACCATGTCATGGTAATACGAATGAAAGATCCTAAAAAGCAGGAAATAAAACTTGACATGGATGAAAAAGTCATGCCTGGAGATATAATTCACGTTGAAGAACGCTTTTTTTAGTCAAAGCACAAGGCATAAAACCAATAAATCCTCGCCATATTTAACAATGAGAAAACCGTGTACGAGTCTACAGATAAATACCAATTCACCGATGAAGGTCAACAGACTGATAATACTGAAATATCATTAAGCTCTATCCTAGCAGTTATTGGACTAAGAAAAAAATTGATCATCAGTGTAACTTTAGTTATTAGCTTTTTAGCAATTCTAAACATTTATCAATTAGTGCCTCGCTACACAGCAACAAACAAAATACTAATTGGCATTAATTCTGCGAAAGTAGTTGATATTGAAGAGGTCTTGAAGGGAAACTCGAGTGGTGATTCTGCTGTCATTGGCGAGATGGAAGTCATCAAATCCCGTGAGTTAGCACATAAAATTATTGAGCATTTGCATTTAGATCAATATGAAGAATTTAACCCAAAACCTAAAAAACCTGGATTTCTAGGACAACTGAATCCAAAAAACTTAGTACCAGATAAATGGAAAGAAAGTTTTGGAACACAACCGATTGACACCCGATCCGAATCAGAAAAACAAGAAATGCATTTAACTAATTTAACCAATACATTTTTAGGTAAGCTCACACTCACTCAAGTTAAGAAATCACAAGTTATTGATATAGCATTTGAAGCCAATGACCCAAAACTAGCATCTAAAATAGCCAATGAAGTGGCTGATCAATACATTATTGGGCAATTACAAGCTAAATTCGATGCAACCAAAAAAGCCACTGACTGGCTGAATGATCAACTAGGTGATCTAAAACAGAAGCTGGAAAATTCAGAACACGCAGTAGAAAACTATCGTAAAATTCATAACTTGGTTGAGGTCAGTAAGGGCACAGTCGTATCTCAACAACAACTTTCAGAGGTTAATAGCCAATTAATTATCGCAAGAGCTCAACGTGCTGAAGCAGAAGCCAAATATCAACAAGTTCAGGCCATTACTCGTAGCGGACAAGATATTGATAGCGTAGCAGAAGTGTTAAACTCAGGTTTAATTTCATCGTTGCGCAGTCAAGAAGCCGAAGTACAAAGGAGATATTCAGAAATGCTGGTCGAGTATGGAACACGACACCCTAAAATGATTCAAATGCAGGCAGAATTAGCTGATATTAAAGCTAAAATTGGTAGTGAAGTTAAAAAAATTGCAGCTGGTTTACGTCATAGTTTAGATGTAGCGCTCGCAAGAGAAGGTTCTTTAACCTCCAGTCTTAATCAGATGGAAGCCAAAACAGCCGGCAATAGCCAGGCAGAAGTAGCTTTACGCGCTTTAGAACGTGAGGCCACTGCCAATAAAGTACTCTTTGAAACATTTTTAGGCCGATTTAAAGAGACCGCCTCAACTCAGGGTATTGAACAAGCAGATGCACGCGTCATTTCTTATGCCGAAGTTCCTTTAAGTGCCTCTTTTCCCAAGAAAAATCTAATGATTACTGTAAGCATCTTGGGTGCGTTATTCTTTGCATTAGTTCTAGCTTTTGTTCTTGAAATGCTTAATCCGGGTATTCGTTCCCCCGAACAGGTGTCTCAACTCTTTAATTTAACTACATTAGGTATCGTACCTAAAACAGCTAATATCAAAATCCCTGTGTTGGAATATGTATTAGAAAAGCCACAATCGTCTCTGGCAGAGGCACTTAATACCTTACGTATTTCCTTATCCTTAATGAACCCGGACTCGGATGTTAAAAGCATACTGGTCTCATCTGCCGTACCCAATGAAGGGAAATCCACTTTAGCCAGTTTATTATCCAGACATACTGCCGCTGCAGGAAAAAAGGTAGTTTTGATTGATGCTGATTTACGGCGCCCTACGATTGCAAAATTGTTTAATATCGACAAAAAAAACCTGGGGCTAACCGATTTATTAATGGATCACACCCTCAGCTTGGAGGATGTACTGGTTAATGACTCAGCAACGGGCATGAAAATTTTAACCCGTGGTCATTCAGCCTTTCTTAATCCTAGCGACCTATTTGCGTCTCAACGGATGAAAGCACTCATTAAGCAACTCAAACAACAATTTGATCTGGTGATCATAGATTCAGCACCTATCATGGCAGTGCCCGATAGTCGAATTTTAGCGGGCTTATGTGATAAAACCCTGTTTGTGGTGAATTGGGATGCCACTCCCAAAAAAGTTGTAGCTAGCGCCTTACATATTTTAAATAGAGATAGTCACAATAATGTAGCAGGCATCGTCTTACAAAAAGTAGATTTAGAACAATATGGTCGTTATGGCTATGGTGAATCAGGCTATTATTATTCTTATTACCGATATAAACAGTATTACACCAGTTAAACTTAAGCAATGAAGTCTGTAAACGATTTTAAAAACCGAACTATCACAGGTACAGGCTTAATGATATGCAGCGGAGTGATTGCTTTGGCGTTGCCCCGTCTCATTTCAAGTGCTTTCGCATTGCATCCTCAAGTTGCCTATCAATTAAGCCAGGAAACCAAACTTAGCACAGAGATTTACCAAAATGCTATTGACGATTTAAATCTGGCGTTAGCTTGGCATCAAAGCGCATACCAATGGCAAGAACAAGCTTACTTTTATCTTAAACTGTATAACTCACAACCTGTTCAAGATGCTGAAAAAAGGCGAGAGCAACTTAACAGTGCTCAAACTGCCCTTAGTCAAGGGCTTGCGCTTTCCCCTATTGATCCCTTTGGCTGGTTTCAACTTGCTTCTGCTGACAAAGCACTAAAAAAACCGACTGATCAAATCATAGACGATTTACGCTTATCGGTTTACGCTGGACAAGTCGAACCCGAACTGGTAATAGCGCGTTTAGCCTTCAGTTATTCTTTTTATGGCTATTTTAATGAAGATCTGCAGAAACAATGGCAGAAACAATTATTGATTGCCTGGGCTTTTAAAGGACCTGAACTGGCTAAATTTGTAGGACAACACCTGGAAATAAAACCAGTAGTTTTACAAGCGTTTACTTATTCACCCGATGACGCAGACAAATTTATAAAAACCCTTGAAATCGCACTTAAAAAACCTCTTTAAAAAAAAATTAGCGCCACAATTGCCTGCCAGTTTACCTGATAATCAGCGTCTGTATTGTATCGGTGATATTCATGGACGGCTGGACTTGTTGCGTGATGTCCATCAAAAAATCATAGAGGATGCAACTGACTTTAATGGCCTTAAAACAGCAGTCTATTTAGGCGATTATATTGATCGAGGTATGGACTCTAAAGGAACTATAGAGTTTTTATTGACTGACCCTCTCCCAGACTTTAAAAAGGTCTATTTACTTGGTAACCATGAACAAATTTTGCTACAGTTTCTATTAAACAATAATACCAGTATTGCCAATACCTGGTTTCAATTTGGAGGCTTGTCCACTATAATCAGTTACGGTGTTGAAGTGCGGGGCATTCCAACGTCCAAGGATCTATCAAGGATTCATACTGAATTAAAACTAAAACTACCTGCAAGCCACTTAAGCTTCTTACAAAACTTAAGCCTGAGTTATGAGGCGGGTGATTATTTTTTTGTCCATGCGGGCATTAAACCCAAAGTCAAACTGTATAATCAGCAGCCAGAAGACTTACTCTGGATACGGGAAGAATTTTTAAACAGCAAATTATTTCATGGAAAAATGATTGTCCATGGGCACACGGTCACGGCGTTACCAGAATGCTTACCTAACCGTATCGGTCTCGATACAGGTGCCTATAGTACGGGTAAATTAACTTGTGCTGTTTTTGAGGCAACACATTATAAGTTTTTATAACGAGTCCTGATTATGCCAATGATATTATTTTTAACGACATTAATACTGACCCTTATTTTTATACGCGTGCTATGTCCTTATGCCATTAAAGTAGGTTTTTTTGATCATCCCGGTGAAAGGAAGCAACATGAAGAACCTACTCCACCCATAGGGGGGCTAGCGATATTTTTTGGCACCTTAATTACGCTCCTGATCTATGGCATCCAGGCTCCTCACAGCCGGGCCCTGGTTTTAGCCATAACCTTGCTGGTCATAGTAGGCGCAATCGATGACCACAGAACCCTCAGCGTCAGATTCAGATTAGCGGCGCAAATTTGTGCAGGTCTGATTATGACCGAGTTTGCCGATATAAAAATAACCGACCTGGGTAATCTACTGGGTCACGGTAACGTTAATCTGGGTATTTTTTCAGTGCCACTGACGATATTTGCAGTGGTTGGTGGTATTAATGCCTTTAATATGATCGATGGCATTGACGGACTTTCTAGCAGCTCTGCACTGCTCTCCTTAACCCTCGTTGCACTTCTGGCTGGAGTTTTTGGAAACCCCATAATTTTAATGCTATGCCTGATTTTTATGGGTGCAATCTTTGCTTTTTTAATGTTCAATTTACGTGTCTTTGGCCGCAAAAAAGCGTCGATTTTTTTAGGCGACTCTGGAAGTACTTTATTGGGCTATGTGATTTGCTGGTTAATTATCTCGGGTTCACAAGGCGAGGACCGGATTATGCCGCCTATTCTGGTACTATGGATTATCGCTCTCCCTTTATTCGATTCAATCTGTATCATGATGCGGCGTATCAGCAAGGGTAAATCACCTTTTGCACCCGACCGTGAGCATTTACACCATGTACTGCCCATGAAAGGTTATAGCGTCAACCAGACTTTAATGATTATTTTAGGTATTTCGCTATGTTTAGCGGGTTCTGCAATCACAGCCAGTTTATATTTTGCAGTCAGTGATTGGATTTTGTTTATTGCGTTCCTGATCTCCTTCGGGTTATTTTATTACTTCATGCATACAACCCTCAAAGAAGATTAAACTCAATTATTATAATTACTACCAACCACACTACAACGATAGGATCTTAAATGAGCACAAAAGTCGCCTTAATTACTGGAATCACCGGACAGGATGGCTCTTATCTTGCCGAATTTTTATTAGAAAAGGGTTATGAAGTGCATGGTATCAAACGCCGCTCATCACTTTTTAATACTCAGCGCGTTGATCATATTTATCAAGACCCGCATATTACTCATCCAAAGTTTTATTTGCATTACGGGGATCTGACTGACAGCTCCAATTTAACCCGTATTTTAAGTGAAACCCAGCCTGATGAAGTGTATAACCTGGGTGCGATGAGCCATGTTGCCGTGTCTTTTGAATCGCCTGAATACACAGCGGACGTTGATGGCATTGGTGCTTTACGCCTGTTAGAAGCAATCCGTTTTTTAAAACTTGAAAAGAAAACCCGTTTTTATCAGGCGTCTACCTCAGAATTGTATGGTCTGGTTCAAGAAATCCCCCAAAAAGAAACCACGCCGTTTTATCCACGCTCCCCTTATGCAGTAGCTAAACTGTATGCCTACTGGATTACTGTCAACTACCGCGAAGCCTATGGCCTGTATGCCTGCAATGGCATCCTGTTTAATCATGAATCACCCCGTCGTGGCGAAACTTTTGTAACCCGCAAGATTACCCGTGGCCTGAGTAATATTGCCCTGGGTTTAGAAAACTGTTTGTTTATGGGTAATATGGATTCACTTAGAGACTGGGGCCATGCTAAAGACTTTGTGCGCATGCAATGGATGATGTTACAACAAGAACAACCCGAAGACTTTGTAATTGCTACTGGCGTGCAATATTCGGTACGCCAGTTTATCGAGATGTCTGCGCAAGAATTAGGCGTCACGATCAGTTGGGAAGGTTCAGGCGTTGATGAGATCGGTAAAGTCACGGCTATCGAAGGTAATAAGGCTCCTAATCTAACTATTGGACAAACCATTGTTGCTATTGACCCACGCTACTTTAGACCCTCAGAGGTAGAAACGCTCTTGGGCGACCCCAGCAAGGCAAAACAAAAACTGGGTTGGGTGCCTCAAATTACCCTGCAGGAAATGATCAGCGAAATGGTCACTTATGACCATGCAGAAGCCAGCAAACACGCACTGTTAAAAGCAGAAGGTTATAACATCAGCGTTAGCCGGGAATAAACCGATGACAGATAAACAGACTAAAATTTATGTGGCCGGGCACCGGGGCATGGTGGGTTCTGCTATTGTCAAACAATTGACTGCAGCGGGTTTTAATAACCTTGTTGTCCGCACTCACGCCGAACTGAATTTAACCGATCAACAAGCAGTTCGTGATTTTATGCGTCATGAAAAACCCGAACAGGTCATCCTGGCAGCCGCCAAAGTCGGCGGCATTCATGCCAATAATATCTATCCGGCTGAGTTTATCTACGAAAACCTGATGATCGAAGCCAACATCATTCATCAAGCCTGGAAAACAGGCTGCCAGCGGTTACTGTTTTTAGGTAGTTCGTGCATTTACCCTAAACTGGCTGAACAGCCGATGCAAGAAAGCGCCTTACTGACCAGCCCATTGGAAGCAACCAATGAGCCGTATGCCATTGCTAAAATTGCCGGCATTAAACTGTGCGAATCGTATAACCGTCAATACGGAACCGATTACCGCTCAGTCATGCCAACCAATCTTTATGGTCAGAATGACAATTTTCATTTAGAAAACAGTCACGTCATCCCCGCCATGATCCGTAAATTTCATGATGCCAAAACCAGCCAGTCTCCTACCGCTACCCTCTGGGGAACCGGAACGGCAATGCGAGAGTTCTTACATGTTGATGATATGGCAGCCGCCAGCTTACATGTACTGGGCTTAAGTCAGGAAAGCTATGGAACAATTACAGAACCCATGCTCTCACATCTTAATGTCGGCAGCGGTGTTGATGTCACGATTAAAGAACTGGCGGAAACAATTCAGCAAGTCGTCGGCTATGAGGGTGAAATTATCTGGGACACGACAAAACCGGATGGTACCCCCAGAAAACTAATGAACATTAACAAAATTAAGGCGCTGGGCTGGCAACCCCGGATAAACTTACATGACGGCTTAACGAACACCTATGAATGGTTTCTTGAAAACCAGAAGGCATTTAAAGCACAGTAACCCTTAAAACATTAAGCGCAACATCCTTGATTGAATGCTGCGCTTAATTTAATGTTACCGCACTGG
>CAIPPE010000234.1 GCA_903866825.1 uncultured Methylococcaceae bacterium | reverse complement strand
CTGTAACGGATTCTTTTCTTAGTATTACCGCTTCGACCACTTCTTTACGCTTTTGGCTTCGTTGCTCTGCTCTATTCATAGTTATATTATACCCTGAATATGCGATAACTTATGCAATGATTAATAAGATTCGTTTTACTAACCTTAAAACAGGACAAAAACTGGATGAGTCTTTAAAAGGTGATGACTTTTTAAAAGACAGTGATTTAGTCAGGGCCAAAGTTCAATACTCTTACGTGGATGGCGAGAATTATATTTTCATGGACTTGGAGGACTATACTCAGTACACCTTAAGCCGTGAGGATTTGGATGACCAGGTTAACTATTTAACAGAAGGTCTTGAAGGCATTGTGGCCTTGTTGATTGATGGTGTTATTTTAGGTATTGAGCTACCGAGTTCGGTGATACTCGGTATTGTAGAAACAGCGCCTTCTATTAAAGGGGCAACTGCTTCGGGACGCACTAAAACGGCTCGTTTGGTAACCGGTATTGAGGTGCAGGTACCTGAATATTTAGAGGTGGATGATTTGATTAAGGTCAATACTGAAAGTGGCAAATACATGGCACGTGTTTAAAAGCAACGGCTGTGTTACTGGGTTAATGGATAATAAAACAGAAAACTTGCTTAGTGTTCCTCAAGGTGAGTTTGAGTTAAATCGCCTGCCTAAGCGGTCCTTAGAGTTACTGCGTGCCTGGGATGCAGCGGATGAATATTTATTAAATACGCTAGCGGAGAATATTAAACCGACCTCTGATGCCCGTATATTAATATTGAATGATAGTTTTGGGGCATTAGCTATCGCATTAAGTGGCTTTAAACCGCATGCTGTATCAGACTCTTATTTGTCTCAGCAAGCGACACGGCTTAACTTAATGGCTAATAACCTGGCCGAAGACAGCGTGACGTTGATTAATAGCCTTGAGGCGTTAGAGGGGTCATACGATTATGTATTGATTAAAGCCACTAAGACCCTGGCTTTGTTAGAAGATCAGTTGATACGGTTACATCCTCATTTACACGTATCAACGCACGTTATTTTGGCGGGCATGATAAAAACCTTACCCGCTGCTATTTGGAAGTTGTTAGAACGTTTGGTTGGAGCGACTACCACATCGTTGGCGCGTAAAAAGGCCCGGCTTATTTTTGCTACACCAGATCCTGAGTTGAGAATCCCGGTCAGTCCTTACCCTGTTTATTATCAGCTTGAAGGTTCGACGCATTTAATTTGCAATCATGCCAATGTGTTTTCAAGAGATAGTCTGGATATTGGCACCCGTTTTTTTCTTCAGCACCTCCCACAGCATCTTGGCAGAGTCGCGATTGTAGATTTAGGCTGTGGTAACGGTTTGTTAGGGTTAATAGCGGCTGAACGAAATCCAGAGGCCAGGGTTCATTTTGTTGATGAATCTTTTATGGCAGTTGCCTCTGCCAGAGAGAATTTTTCTCGGGCCTTTGGTGAAGAGCGCAAGGCTGTTTTTACGGTAGGTAATGGGCTGGATACTTTTGAAACCGATTCGGCTGATTTGATTCTCTGTAATCCACCCTTTCATCAGCAAAATACAATAGGCGATCAAATTGCAACTGCCATGATCAAGGAATCTAGGCGGGTGCTAAAGAAAAAGGGGGAGATGTGGATTGTGGGAAACCGTCATCTTAATTATCATATTAACCTTAAACAGTTATTCGGTAACTGCACGACGGTGGCTGCCAATAATAAATTTGTTATTTTAAAGGCAGTTGTAAAGAATATTTAAGGAAAAAGATATGCTTTGAAGAAAATGTTCGATTATTTTCTCCTATATGTCAGCAATAAGTCATCCCTAAAGAGTCAAAGACTCTCCAGGGGTGATTATATTCGAGAGTATTACGCGGGGGTTACATTCTCTGCTTGCGGTCCTTTTTGACCTTGAGTTACTTGCATAGTAACTTTTTGGCCTTCTCGCAAGGTTTTGCGACCGGTGCCATTAATTGCGCTATGGTGAACAAAAACATCTTTGCCACCTTCTTGTTCAATAAATCCAAAACCTTTTTCATCATTGAACCACTTAACGGTACCTACAACTTGATCTGACATATCACACTCTTAACTAAAAAAACGCCAATTTAGGTTGGCTTTGCAAATTCCAGCCCCATAAAGAAGCCGACTCAAACTTTAACTACGGCTAAATAGTAGCACTAAAAATACAGCTAGAGCAAAAAACATTTTAATTAAATACAGAATATTATTGATCTAACAGTCATGCTAGGTTCATTAATGTTCACAGGGTTTATTTAGGCTTAAATTTGAAGGCTGGAAGGCGTTCAAAAAACTCATGCATAATCAGTGCTAAGACTATTAATACGGAGCCTGTTAGTATTTTTTGACTGAGCGTTTCATGGTTTATGAGGTGTCCTAGTAATAAACCTAGTAGAGGTGTGATCAAGCTGATTAATGCAACGCGGGTAGCTGATAAGTGTGTTAGTAGATAAAAATAGAATATAAAGCCTATTGTGGTTGCTATCACACCTAAATAAATAATCGCTGCCAGACTGGTGGGTGTCCATAATGTTGGCCATTGACCGTCAATTAAGCCCCAGGTGACCAGGTAGGCGGGTAAAGCGATTAACAAACCACCGGTGACTTGATCGCGTGCGGGTAACTTTGCGCCAACGCACTTTATCAAAACCGAGCAGACGGCTTGCAATAATGCGGAGAACAGGACTGCACTCATTCCTAATACCGCACTCTGGCCTAATTGGAAGGCTGATCCGAACATAACAATCAGTCCCCCAATGCCCAGGCAATATGACAGTAATTTGCCTGGAGTGAGGCTACGCTCTCCCAGGAAAATGGCGGCTAACAACGCGGTTATAAGGGGCGTTAAACCAAACATGACTGAAATCCAGCCAGACGGAATAAATTGAGCTGCCCAGTAGACTGGCAGCATGCAACCATAGATTTGTAAAGCCACAGCAAGATACGTTAACAAGGCTTTTGGATGCCAGGCTAAAGGTTGTCGAGTGAACAAGAGCGCCAATAATAAGCAGGCAGTACCAATGCTCATTCGGGCGGTAACACCGAATAGAAACCCCGGGCCTTCACCACTCCATTTGATGGCTAGTGGGGTGGTTGTCCAAAGTAACACAACAGTAAGATAGGTTAATGGAATGCGCATTACGGTAAATACACACTCCATCTCATGCCGCCCAGTTGAGCACTGGTGCCGCCTTCAAGCGTGCCGCCCAGTAAGCTGATTATTTCATGGACAACGGTGACGCCAATACCGTGGCCGTGTATATTTTCATCTGCACGGATGCCTCTTTTTAGGATGTCATTAAATTTACCGACTGGTATGCCTGGACCATCATCTTCAATCTGAAGTAATAAAGCATAGTTGCGTCTGTTTTTACGCTGATTGAGATTGATGGTAACTTTGACTGAGTGATGACACCATTTGCAGGCGTTATCCATCAGGTTTCCAATGATTTCGTACAAATCGCCTTCTTCACAATAGATTAAATGCTGTTCAGGGATGGATAATTCAAAATTAAGGCCTTTATCGATATACACTTTATCGAGAGAGGATTTAATTTTCATAATCACTTTACAGATATCAATGGTCTTAATCGCTTTAAGCTCCGCCTTAGCTGCCGCCTTTTGTAATTGATATTCAACAATTTGATTCATTCTTGAAATCTGTTCTTGAACCGTTTCTTTGTTATCACTGAAAGATTCAACACAGCCACGTAATATAGCCAGTGGTGTTTTTAAACTGTGGGCCAAATCAGCCAGGTTATTTCTATATCTGTCTAATTGCGCGCGCTCATGGACGATAAAAGCATTAAGGTTACTGGCCAGTCCAGCTAGTTCTGTTGCATAAATCCCATCTAAAAGTGTTTTATGACCTTGATCAACTTCTTCAAGGTCAGTGACTATGTCGCGCAGTGGCTTTAAGCTCCAGCGCAAAAGCACAAACTGAATAATGACTAAAGTTACTCCTATTGCTAATAGCCATATTCTTAATAGATCTCTCAAATGTTCGATTTGAGTACTTACAAACCGTGCATCTTCAGTCACTGTAAATATAAACTCCCGCTCAATCCCATTGCTGCTTTTTAAAATGACATCCGAATGGACGGCATAACGATCATGTTTTACGACCACAAATTCTGAGATACCTGCGCTTAATTCATTAGGAGGCACTAGTTCCTCGAGTCCAATAGCCGATTGAGTTCGCCATACGGTATCCTTTTTAGCGAGTCGGATAAATCCATATAAACCAGAGCCAGGGGTTTCAAAGCGTGGCTCAGGGAGCAATGGAGGCATGACTAGTTCTCCAGATTCGTTTAGTTTTGCTGCGGATAACAGCGCATAAACCTGAACTTGTAATCGGTCTTTTAATGCTTGTTCGGCACTGTGACGGAAGCCTTGCTCCAGAATTATGGCGACGAAGGTAAAGAATATTACCAATACAAAACCTTCAGTAACTAATAAACGAAAGCTTAGAGATTTTCTGCGCATTTAAGAAACGCCAGATCCAATTCGGTAACCGCGACCACGCAATGTTTCAATCGGTTTGCGGGTTCCGTCTGGGTCCAGTTTTTTTCTTAAACGACCAATAAATACTTCAATTACATTGCTGTCACGATCGAAGTCTTCATCGTAAATGTGGGCTGTTAAAACAGTTTTTGAAATTAATTCGCCCTTACGAAACATCAGATACTCTAAGACCTTGTATTCAAATGCAGTTAATTCCAGTTTTGTGCCGGAAACGAAGACTTCTTGTGCCATAGTATTAAGTTCGATGTTGTCATGAGTTAATACAGGATGCGCTTGTCCAGCTGAACGTCTGATTAACGCGTTAATTCTGGCCAGTAATTCTTCGTATTGAAAAGGTTTAACCAAATAGTCATCGGCCCCCGCCTCTAAGCCTTCAACCTTTTCTTGCCAACGACTACGGGCGGTCAGAATTAAAATGGGCGTGGTGACTTTTTCTTTACGCAAGCGTTTAATCAGTTCTATACCTGAAAAGTCAGGAAGACCAATATCAATAATAGCGACATCAATAGGGTACTCTTTACCCATGAAGTAACCGTCTGCTCCCGTATGGGCAGTATCAACAGCAAAACCTTTATTCGCTAGATATTGTTGGATTTGATTACAGAGGGTTATTTCATCTTCAACGATAAGAATGCGCATGGGATTTCTCGGAATAGTTGATTGTTGGCAGTTTCAATGCTGGGAAAACTTGATACTTTTCAATAAAAAGCATGAATGGTTACAAGCTTATCGGTTGTGATAGTTAGATAGGTCATTTTTTAGTATATATTTTACTTGATTAGACGCTGTTACGACTATAATTCTCCTCTATTGTTACATCCCTTGTATTAAACATTAAATTGAGGTGTTATCTATGAGTCAATCAGTTTACAAAGGCAGTGGTACTCCGATTACAATGCAAAATGGCCTATTGGTTGTACCCAATAACCCGATTATTCCTTATATTGAAGGTGATGGGACAGGTCCTGATATCTGGCGAGCTACGGTACGTGTTTTAGATGCCGCTGTTGAAAGTGCTTATGCTGGGGAAAGAAGAATTCATTGGTTTGAAGTGTATGCTGGTGAAAAGGCAAATACTCTGTTTAACACTTGGTTGCCTGATGAAACGGTGTCGGCCTGTCGAGATTTTTTAGTCTCTATTAAGGGGCCGTTGACTACACCGATTGGAGGAGGTATCCGGTCTTTGAATGTGGCGCTGAGACAAATGCTCGATATGTACGTTTGTTTGCGTCCAGTACGCTGGTTTAAAGGGGTACCTTCTCCGGTTAAAAATCCTGGAGCCGTAGATATGGTCATTTTTAGGGAAAATACCGAAGATATCTATGCGGGATTGGAGTTTGAGCAAGGTAGCGATGATAACAAATTATTTATGAAGTTATTGCAGGAAAACTTCCCCAAACAATTTAGCAAAATCCGTTTTCCAGAAACATCAGGTATTGGTATTAAGCCAGTTTCACAGGAAGGTACTGAGCGTTTGGTTCGTTCAGCCATTGAATATTGTGTGCTTCAGAAGCGAAAAAGTCTCACGATTGTGCATAAAGGTAACATTATGAAGTTTACCGAAGGTGCCTTTCGTAATTGGGCGTATGCACTTGCAGAACGGGAATACCCTGATCAAACCTATACATGGTCACAATGGGAAAGAACCAAAGCTCAGTCAGGAGAAGAGGCCGCAAACAAAGAACAGGCAGCAGCCTTGGCTCAGGGGCGGGTGTTAATAAAAGATGCTATCGCGGATATTGCCTTGCAACAGGTATTAACACGTCCAGAAGATTTTGATGTCATTGCGACATTGAATTTAAATGGTGATTACTTATCTGATGCCTTGGCAGCGCAAGTTGGAGGGATTGGTATTGCCCCAGGCGGTAATATTAATTATTCAACCGGTACCGCTGTGTTTGAAGCGACTCATGGCACAGCCCCTAAGTATGCCAATCTGGATAAAGTAAATCCAGGTTCATTAATTTTGTCGGGTGAAATGATGTTGCGTTATATGGGATGGACTGAAGCGGCTGATGCCATTATTAATGCAATGGATGCGGCTATTGCAAGTAAGCGAGTGACCTATGATTTTGCTCGCTTGATGGATAATGCGATTGAGGTTAAATGCAGTGAATTTGCAGATGTGTTGATTGAGAGTCTTTTTAACCTTAAACAATAATCGATATAATACGTACCGATTGAACGTATTTAAAAATCCACCAGCTAGTATATGACTCATTAGGATCAGCCAATGACTAAAGAAATTATCCAGACTAATAAAGCACCCAAAGCCATAGGAACTTATTCTCAAGCCGTAAAAGTGGGTCAAACGGTTTATCTTTCAGGACAGATTCCTTTGGTTCCCGAAACAATGACTATTGTGGAAGGGGATATTACCACCCAGATTACTCAGGTGTTTGAGAATTTAAAAGCTGTAGCAGAAGCGGCGGGTGGTGATTTCTCTGATTTTGTTAAACTTAATGTATTTCTAACGGATCTCTCTCATTTTCCTTTGGTTAATGAAATTATGGGGAGTTACTTTCAAGAACCCTATCCAGCAAGAGCGGCTGTGGGTGTGGCTGCGTTACCTAAAAATGTAGCGGTTGAAATGGATGGGGTTATGTTTTTGAAGTCGCAAGACTATCCTGCCTCTTGATTTTTGGAAGATTAATCGTTCAGTCAGTACACAGTGAATGATCTAAATCAATCTGTTGCTGTATTGGCTGGAGTTGGTGCCCAAACTAAAGTCCGTTTAGAAAAGATGGGTATTCGTGTTATTCAGGATCTTATTTTTCACCTGCCATTAAGGTACGAAGATCGGACGCGTGTTTATCCAATTGCTTCTTTGTCGGTGGGTATGACTGCGCTTATTTGCGGTCGTGTTGAGCTGGTTGATATTTTATCTAAAGGTAGAAAAAGTTTAGTGTGTAAAGTGGCGGATGACACAGGGCTTATCACACTAAAATTCTTTCACTTTACGGCTAACCAACACAACATGCTTAAGCCAGGTACTTTAATCAGTTGTTTTGCTGAAGTGCGTTATGGTTTTGGTGGTTTGGAAATGGTTCATCCTGATTATCAGATAATTTCTAATCCAGATGCCGATATTACTGAAGCTCGTTTAACCCCTGTCTATCCTTTAACGGAGGGCTTGAGTCAAAGCACTATAAGAAAAGCAGTCAAACAGGCTTTAACTCTTTGCCATAATCAGCCACAGTTATTAATCGATTGGATTCCTGAGCAGACGTTAAGACAATATGCTTATCCGACTCTTTCAGAAGCTATATGCACTTTGCATGCACCTGATGATTCCATTTCTACTGAGGCACTACTTAACCGAAGTGTTCCAGCACTTAAACGGTTAGCTTTTGAAGAGTTGTTGGCCCATCATTTAAGTTTATGTAATAGCCGAAATAAAACTAAAGCGTGGCAGGCACCCGCTTTAGGTGGAAGCAATAAGTTGGCATTGGTTGAGCAGTTTCTAAAGGCCTTGCCTTTTAAATTCACGGGGGCACAACAACGTGTTATTGCAGAAATTGAGGCAGATTGTTGTTTACCTCAGCCAATGATGCGTCTGATTCAAGGTGATGTCGGTTCAGGTAAAACCGTTGTTGCTGCTTATGCGGCATTATTGGCGTTAACAGGAGGTTATCAAGTCGCAGTGATGGCGCCGACCGAGTTATTGGCTGAACAGCATAAGCGTAATTTTAGTGCGTGGTTTGAATCCTTTCAGGTCAACGTAGTATTTTTAACGGGGCAAATTAAAGGTAAAGCCCGCAAAGAAATTCTACAAGATTTAGCTGATGGCACAGTCGATATTATTATTGGTACTCATGCATTATTTCAGGAAAGTGTCTTGTTTCATCAACTCGGTCTGGTGATTATTGATGAACAACATCGTTTTGGCGTCAATCAGCGCTTGGCTTTGAGAGAGAAAGGTCAGCAAGGAAATATCAGGCCTCACCAATTAGTCATGACAGCCACACCCATTCCCCGCACTTTAGCGATGTTACAATACTCTGATTTGGATATTTCTATTATCGATGAGTTACCTCCCGGTAGAAAGCCAATTGTCACGAGTGTTATTCCATCAGAACGCCGTACTGAGGTTATTGAGCGAATTAACAGTTGGGTGAGCAAAAAACGGCAAGTGTATTGGGTTTGTACATTAATTGAAGAATCAGAGGTATTAGAATGTGAGGCGGCCGAGAAAACAGCTGAACTTTTAACACTGGCACTACCTCAAGTGCGTGTTGCTTTGATTCATGGGCGCATGAAAAGTAGTGAGAAAGAAGCGGTCATGCAGTTGTTTAAAAATCATGAGCTTGACTTGTTAGTTGCTACTACAGTGATTGAGGTGGGTGTTGATGTCCCAAATGCGGGCTTAATGATTATTGAAAATCCAGAACGACTGGGGCTGTCCCAGTTGCATCAATTACGGGGTAGGGTAGGGCGGGGGGATGGAGATAGTTACTGTTTGCTAATGTATCAATCCCCCTTATCAGATACGGCACGTGAGCGTTTAGGTATTTTAAGGGATAGTAATGACGGTTTTGTAATAGCCGAAAAGGATTTGGAGTTACGAGGTCCTGGTGAAGTGATGGGGACACGACAAACCGGTGCTATTAACTTTAAAATTGCTGACTTAGCAAGAGATGCTGATTTGCTGCATAATATCCCACGGGTTGGTGAGCAGATTTTTAAGCTATCACCTCAGGCCATACAGCCCTTATGTGAGCGTTGGCTTGGAACATCTACTGAATTTGCAGAGGTTTAGCTTAGTTTGACTACTCAAAGTGTTTTATTTACCAAAGAACCTTTATGGCTGGAAAATCGCCAAGGCACACGCCATAAATTACCCATCAATGTTCAATCATGGACTTATGAGTCGGACTCACTAACACAACGGTTGAGGAATTATTATGGTTCAGGTGTTGCTATTAAGATCTTGTTTCATCGTTGGCAAACGCCTTTTCTAAGTGAGCGTCGTTTACTTAAGTTACCTGAACACCATTACAGTTTGATACGTGAAGTGTTACTGCATGTGAATGATAAGCCATTGATATTGGCAAGAACCATAATTCCTTCAGCAACTATTAAAACTGCAAAAAGCAATTTATCCAAGTTGGGTACACGTCCTTTAGGCGAAGTTATTTTTTCTTATCCTAAGTTAGAGCGTGTAGCGATGGATGTGACTTTAATTGATCGTCCGACTTGGAGACCCTCTATCATTGAGCAAACAGGGATCATTCTGCCAATATGGGGACGCCGCACGATTTATGCGATTGAACATAAGGGAATGCTGGTCAGTGAGTTTTTTTTGCCAGAGGTGATACGGAGTTAATAGGGTATTATGATCTTGATAATGTCAGCGTCAAATTGACCCAGTATCAAGATAAATTATAAAAATAATTTATCTTGATAAGATAATTGTCCAAAAATGTTATATAATTATCTAGATAAGGGGTGTTAGCTCAGTTGGTAGAGCAGTGGACTCTTAATCCATGGGTCCCGAGTTCGAGCCTCGGACGCCCCACCAAGTAAATCAAAGGCTTATGCGGTTTTCGCTAAGCCTTTTTTATCGCCTGTAGTAAATTTGTCACAGGTTTGAGTTTCCTGCATATTCCTCAAGGTGTTTACTTGACAAGTGGGCATACCTCAAAACCATTGTTAAATCAGACCATCCACCCAGTTCTTTAAGCACGTGTAAAGGGGTACCGTTTTGCACATGCCAACTTGCCCATGTGTGTCTTAAATCATGCCAGCGAAAATCCGTAATATTAGCCCGAATTAATGCTTTTTCCCACGCATGGTTATTAGCGCGTGTGACCGGGTTGCCTTTATAAGTAAATACATGCGTATCATGTTTATCTATTTGCTGTTCAATAATTTTTAATGCTTCCTTATTTAACGGTACAGCAATAGCTTTTTTACCTTTAGCTTGATCAGCATGAATCCAAGCACAACGGCGTTGCAGATCTATCTGGTTCCATTGTAAGCCCGTTACATTACTCTCACGGAGTCCAGTTGCTAAAGTAAAGCATGTCATTGCTTTCAAATGTTCTGGCAGCTCCTCAATTAACCTGTCTGATTCTTCATGTGACAGCCATCTAATTCTTGTCGCTTTTTCTGGAAATAGCCTGATATTAGGCGTTGAATCCAGCCACTCCCAATCATGTTTCGCTCTATTTAAGATTGAACGCAGTAATGCCAAAGTTCTATTAACTGTTGCATTACTAACACCTTCATTTTTTTTACCATTTTTGATTGCATCAATCTTGGGTTTTGTTATTTCATCAAGCTTGAAGTTATTAAGGTGCATATCCAGCCAACGTAGCCTTACCTTATCAGTTTCAATGCTCTTTTTATGGCTCTGTTCAGTGAGCCACCTAACGACTGCCTCTTGCCAAGTATAGCGGGGTTTTGCACCTAAATTCTTCACCCGCCATGCTTCAGCTTTTAATTTATCGTGTAACTCCTGAGCCTCCTGTTTTATTTGAGTCCCAGCAGATTGTTGTACTCGACTACCGTCCGGTGCGGTGAATTGAATCCACCACGTTTCTTTTCGCTTGTAAATTGACATGTTATTTGTTCCTCTTTTTCTATCTTGTCAATTACTTGCACGTCTCGCCGGGTATCAGCATAACGCCCTGACACCCAGTCTGCAAGATGTTCTTTGACAAATATCCAGCATTTCCCCGCTTTTCTTCCAGGCACATCACCAGCTCTGGCTTTTCGTCTGAGGACTTCAGGGTTCATTTTAAGAAAAGTAGCCGCCTCGTTAAGGTCTAGGGTATTCAATTAAGGGCTCCTTTTTGCAAGATTTATATTCACCTGTTTGGACTTCATATAGAGTAATTTTCGTTGATATAAAACACCTTATTCCCATTAAAAATATGATTGACGTATCAGTGCATTTAATGAGCGCGTGTTGCTCATTCTCGTCAGTATGGTGCTGCTTTATCCAAGGTTCCAACTCAGATAATTTAGAGCGCTACGATTTGTCGCTTAGCTCATAATCGTGAACTTTATGGGTTGAAGTTAGTTTTTGCGAATGACTTTCTGCAAAAACTAAAAACGCTGTTGCTTTATCGATAGTTAATTCCTATATAATTTATTAAAATAAATTGGTAAGATTGTCTATTCGGTGGATTGCACCTTGTAATGTGAGAAAATTTTTAGCCATTGTATTTTTCGCCCCTTGTTGCGAGATTTTAATAGTGATACCCCCTAGAAATTGGTACGGTTATAAATTCAACTTTTAGTTTTCACTACAGTCACCTGTTTATAATGTATTAGTTTTTATCTATTTTATTCTCTTAGTCCTTTGTTAATCCCTCACTTTATAGCCAGAACTTTTTTACTGGACTCTTTATCGTTAAGGTCCATAATATCAAGCTTTGATTAGTCTAAAAATCCTACACCTTAAGTCAGAAAGATATGGGTTGCTATTTTTTATAGCTTCATGTACGGTTTTTTCTGCCAAGTACCGCATTTTTTTATTTTGTAATATTATGTTTTGTTACATTTAATTATTAAAGAATGGGGCTTAACAGCAAGGCGGATGTAAAATATGATTAATGACAACAGGGTTCAGTCTCGAACACCGGTTGGCTAGTCTTAGATAAGCAGATGGAAACTGCGTTTAACATAGTTAAACGTATGGAAAACGGGTCTTTTAACGACTGCTAATGATTGCTGTGTGAAGGAGGCTAATCATAGAACCTTGCAGTCAGTCCAAAGTGTTTATAGTTTATTCAGAATATAGATTGTTATTAGCGTGGTAAGGTAATAGTAACAATAATGGGTGATATTCTAATTTTTATAGGCAAAGAGAATCTGTAGAGATATCAACGAAATTAAAATAATGCTACGGCTACTTAGGTAAGCTGTAGTTTTTGAATCTGTATGAGCTGGATAGTGTGAAAATGCTAAATGAAAAAGCAAAAAATGAATCAGGCCAATTAGATAGGAAGATCGTCGATTCTTTTTTTATACACCAGTGTGTTGTTAGAAGGTTTAAGTTTAATTATCGTAATAGCTATGTTGAGTTGCTTCAATTTCGAGCTGAAGTTGAGTCCGTTTTGTGTCGCATCGGTTTAGTACCAATCCCAAATAGAATTAACGAAATATCTAGTGTTGAACTTGCTGCAGCGTTAATGAATTTTCTTGGGAAGAAAAACAATCGAAGCACATTAAGTATTGAATCCATAGAGGATATGAAAGATATATTTTATGGTTACATAAATGAATATCCTTTTGCTAATTTTGGTCCTTTGAGTGGTCCGCCATGCCCGGAGTATCTTAATGATGAGCATCTGTTTGAGATAATAAGTATTCTGAAAAAAAACTTAAATTTTTGTACGGAATTAATAGAAGCCTATACTTTCTTTGATTATTACAGTTTGTTCAGTATGACAGTTGATGTGGATTTTGAGTGCTTTTTCAAATTCTACCTCATGTCTCGTGATCCAAAAAAGGTAAAATCACATTTTTGGTCCGACGAGTTGCGTGACCGTGGAGTAAGGTGGTTAACTTTAGGTAATTCTGAATTACACAAGTTGCAAAATAATATTGATAGCAACATCTATATCTCAATTAAAACTAAGTGCTTCGTACCGTATTTTTATTCATCAAATATTAATGTGATGACTGACGAAGCTAATGAGGTAATCATTAATGGAGAGAAGTCTGAAAACTCAATTTTTTTACAGGTTGCAGTGAATCAAATACCCATTAATATCGATGCTGCAGTTCAATACTTTAAACACGCTTTGCTTGAGTTACTCTATTACAATAATGACACACCAGAGGCTAGATATGAGATATTTAAAAATTCTGACTTCGTAACATCTTACGAAAAAAAAGTATTTCTCATTAAACAGTGGAATTGCATCAATAGCATAATTCTTGGATTATGGTGCTGGGATCTTATGAAATGCAAAAAATATAGTAAAGTTGATGCCGTTGATAAGATATTAAAGAACCTAAGCAAGAATTTAAATTATACAGAAGCTTCAACTAGCAGTTACTATGACAGAATTGCCAAAGTCATCGCTATTAACGTAAAGAATAAAAATAGCTTGGACCGATTTATAACTGGCTCAGAGACTATTATTCTAGGCGTAAGAAATCAATAAAATTATGAAAAATGGGGGCTAATGAGATTAGTGGGTTACATAGATTCACCGATCTTGGTAAAATGTAATATTGTTTAATTAAAGTTGTTATCCCCCTTTTTAATCAGGACCTAAAATACTATCGGGCTGTACTAGTTTTCAACTTCTTTAGCGGGTCTTCCACGCTTTTTTACAATTTTTTTGGGTGGAATGCCTTTGCGGATTAGCTTGGTATTATGACCTAATTTTGGTTTAATAAATAAATCAATTTTGCATAAGTCGCCCACAATAACTTCTTTCAAGATACTACGCGACTTATTATCGTCGTTAGGTATAAATGCTATTTCATTCTTGCCCAAGATAAAGTGATCCTGTTTTTGATGGGTAACCCAGTAATCTCCACAGCCTTTTGTAATTGTTTCAATCCAGTAGTCACCTATGGTTTCTGCTAAATTATTATGCATAGTCGTATTAATTTTCTCAGAACCTTCATAGAAAAAGATACAGTGACAATAAACACCTTTTTTTGCGTCAATCTGGAATTTTGCAATATATCCTTTCCTTAAATGGAAAATTGAATTACAGCGTTTGTTTTGAAACAAATGGTTTAGGTTTTTTTTGGCATCAAGTATATCAATTCGATTAGTAAACTGACTTTTGTAACCTAGGTTAATTCTAAAAACGACTAACCCTTTACACCCGGTTGTATTAAAAAGTGAATCAACATACTTTGAGTATTCATCATGTTGCTCTTGAACTTGTATTTTTCTGGCAGTAAACTTTGACTGGATTTTTTTTATTTTCCACACTTGCCGTATATTTATGACCAACTCATTAAATATTTCAGCAGCATCAAAATCTCCAACGAGAGAGTCTGGTTTTTTCCAAGCAGAGTAAATTGTTTTCAAGTCAATTGGTTTACTCAGAAAGAGAGTGTTAATTACATAATTAAAAATTTCAACTGGTTCACTGTATTTAAAGCTTGGCGGTAACATAGTAATAATTTTAATAAAAGCAGGTGTCTTATTAAAATATCGATGGGCCCAAGAGGAGGCGTGATAAGCTCTATTGCCTTGTTTATCAAGGCTGACAAGATAAGGTATCTCATCATTAGATAGAACATCAAAAATAAAACTGTCTAACGAAGCTAAATAGCTCGGATAACGGGCAGGTGATAACCCTAAGTCGGGGTCTTCCTCGGAATCAAATAATAAAGGCCTAGATTTTTCATAATATATCTCTACTAGCCTAGGGTCGATATCATGTTTAACACGCACAGCTAAATCTCATTACAACACTCTTATCACATGAAGCCTAGCATAGCTTAATTCTACTAAGGAGTCCGATAGGTCTCTAACTTAATTGAGGGGGGGGGCTTATTTCGTTAGGCATTAATTTTTTAGGTAGTGGTCCCATGCCAGAATGATCAAATTTTCGATCAGGTTTGAGTTTTAAAAACAAATCACGCATTATCATGCGCACTATTTCATAGACAATAAAATTCTGATTAGCTCCAAACATTGTATTCTGAGGCGATAAAGTAGTACGGTCTAGGCTTAACCCTTGCCCTTGGGTAACGACAAACCAAGCTTGATTTAACTGATTTCTCATCGATACTGGATCAATTTTTATGAATTCATAATTAAAAAAGAAGGTAACGTTGTAACGATAACTTGTTTCGGTTGTATATTCACGTTTCCACCACCAACCAGAAAAACCTTGTTGCATATCCTTCTGTAGTGAGCTCAAAAACTTCTCAATATGGGCAGCGGACTCATTTAAGGTTATTTTATTGGCACAATCTTTCTGGTAATAAAAAACCATACTTGCAACAATCAGTTTCGGGTTCTTAGTATATATTCGATCAATATAACGCTTTATCTGGGTAATATGTCGATTTAGCTCTATTTTTTGATTTTTTATTTTCGTTTTAAAGCTATCTTTCTTAACGGATTCTCTGAGACGAATGATAAAGCTATTAATCAGTTCGCCTTCAAGGACCTGGGGTGCGATTTGAGTCATTGGATGGCCTGAAAGTTCTACGTGATACAAACCTATTTTGTCCGCAATCTCAAATAAAACCTTCGATTTTTCACTGACTTCATAGTTTGATGGATTGTTTAGTTTAAATCCAGGATATGATTGTTGCTCAATTCTGTTCGTTTCTTTTTGGAGAAATAATAAATCATAGGTCATTTTAGCCAACTCTTTATTTTCTTTTATTAAAGTGGCACATTGATAAGATTTCTCAAAGACAAAGGGTGAAGTATCACTTTTTGCTACAGCCTCAATAAATTGTTCTTCTAATTTCAGACAGTATAAGTATTGATCATTTTGAATGTCTTGACTGATAAAAAATTGTGGGCCTGAAAATCGATCTGTAATTAGGTATTGATTGTCTAAAAAAATTGATGCAAAGATGTCATTGATGCTAGGTTTTGCGGTTAACTTATTCATAGTCTAAGAACTCAGTTGGTAGATTTTCGAATTGATTCATCAATGAAACTGGTTGGTTATTTGGATCAATATGGGCAGTTAAAATGCCCTCAATTTAGTCAGAAACAACCATGACAAATTAAAATAATGGTCTGTTTCTAAGGTTAAAAAATGGAAATGTTATTGCCAAATATTCTGTATATTACGCCCCTTTTTATAATTCCAATATCACCAAAAAATAGCAGTAATAAAAAAATTAATTAATCCGCTGTAATCATTATGAATTTTGTTAAAAAGTATAACTCAGTATACATAATTTTTTCGAATTTTGTGCTTATTATTCATGCCATTGTTGGGTACTATCAGGATAGAAAATAGGATGGCTGTCAGGACAGCTTTTTCATGTACTGATTGTTTTAAAGTCCACACTCTTCCATTCTTCAAAACTCAAGAAAATTTCATTTATATATTATTTCAATGATAACGACTTGTTATCACACTAAGATGGATTTATCCGTTTTGGTGGTTTTTAACTTGATTTAAGGAATTTAAAAATATGATCATTTGTTGTCCAAATTGTCAGTCCACTCGTATTGATACGATCGATGTAGCTAAGAAAACTTGCGGATACCTGGGAATGGCGGGTGGTGTTATCTCCACAACCACAGGTGCTTTAGGTGGTGCAGAGCTAGGAGCTAGCATTGGTATGTTTGCAGGACCCGCTGGTGCAGCGATCGGTGTGGTTGCTGGCTCTATTGTGGGTACTCTCTTTGGCATCGCAACGGGAGGAGCAGCCGGTGCAAAACTTGGAGAAATCATTGATGAGAAAATTCTCGACAATTTTCACTGCCTCGCTTGCGATTATGAATTTACCCAAAGAATTGATTGAGGTGGTTTTTTATTAAAAATAAGCCAATGCATTAGAGTTTTAAAGCATCACAATCAGCTCGTTATTGGACTGGTTTTAACCCGTTCCTTTCATATCAACCCTTTGAGGATACCTTGTCCCATTGGGGCAGGGTATCCTCATTTTTACGCAGGAGCCCACTATGGCACCTAATAATCCACAAAAATCCCGTAATTTACCGATGCCGGTAGAAGCAAAACAACTCTATGAAGTCTCTGAACAAGCCTGGAAAGTGTTAACTGAAGTCACTTTTCCCCTGGCTAAAACCCCAGAAGCCATTATGATGGCACTGGATTATTGCAGGGCCAGAAAACTCGATATCTTTAAAAAACCGGTGCATATCGTACCCATGTGGAGTGCAGCTTTAGGCCGTAGTGTTGAAACGGTCTGGCCATCTATCATGGAAATCCAGACGACTGCTGCTCGAACCGGGCTTTGGGCTGGTATCGACAGACCGGTTTGGGGTCCCGATAAAACCCAAGTCTTCAGTGGACGTTACAAAGACGATTTAGAGCAATGGCAAGAAACCAGTATCGAAGTCACCTTTCCAGAATGGGTTGCTGTGACGGTGTATCGATTGGTGAACGGACAACGCTGTGCTTTTACCGAAGAAGTGTATTGGTTAGAGGCTTATAGCACTGCAGGTGGTCGGTACTCCCAAGTGCCTAGTGCCATGTGGATAAAACGCCCGAAAGGCCAATTAGCCAAATGCGGTAAAGCTGCTTCCTTACGTGCGGCTTTTCCTGAAGACTGTGGCTATGCCGCTGAAGAAATGGAAGGCAAAGCCCTGGAAAGTTTGAATGATCCCGCCGTAGTGAATGGTACTGCTATTCAAAATTCAGATGTGGGACATTTTGATTCGTTTGATGAGGCTGATAGCTTAGTGAATCAATCAAGCCAAATCAGTGCAAGTGTTCAAAAAGCAGTGGCAGAATTAGTACGTCGAACCACCTTAGCTGGCGCCTGGCTAGCTGCGATGGATTATGCAAAACATAAATTTACTGGGCCCTCTTTGGACTTTGCCTTGTCTGAGTTGGATAAAGCGGCACAAGCATCAAAAATCGCGGTGGACCTAACCGCTTCATCAACCTCAACAACGTCAACTACAAAGTCCACAGAAAAGTCAAAACCCTCTAAATCAAAAAACTCAGTACCGCTTCAAACCACGTCCAGTCCAACACGTACCACCGATTCAATTCAGTCAATCCCTTTAACTCAAGCCGAAACCGCTTTATCGAAAGCGCGTGAAACATTAGTCACTGCCAGTCATTAACAGGTGAGCGTGATGTGTTTAGGGTGCATTGTGCATTTTGAGTTTTGAGTTCAGTGAGGATGACGCTATTCATTTAATTTAATTTTGTTAGGAGACCTTATCATGCCTATAGAATCCAAAGTCCCTGCTATTCTACTCAATGAGCAGTCAGTCTTTCAATGGGCTATCCCCGATGATTGGCAATATTATCAGAGACCGACCCTGTTTAGACGAGAGGGCTGTCGTTATTTTCCAGTCTCTATTCTAGGCAAGCAAACGCCGCCTAACGTATTACCCGTATTAAAAGCCGAACTCGCTGCATTGGCGATTAGTTATGGTGGTGTGTGTCAGCCTATCGCTGAGCAAACGATACTGGTGTTTCCTGATAGGGGTCGGGCACTGAGATGTCAGCAGTTATTAGCTAAGCGTGGTGTCACCAGTGTCCGTTGTGATGCTTGTTTAGTCTTACCGGTAGTGAGTCCATGAAAGTCATTGATGTTGCTCAAAGGACAGACTCCTGGATGCTCTGGCGTCGTCAAGGCATTGGTGCTAGTGAAGCAGCGATTATCATGAATCGTTCACCCTATAAAAGTCAATGGCGGTTATGGGCTGAAAAAACGGGCTTGGTTTTAGCGGCTGATTTAGAAGCTAATCCTCTAGTCCGTTTAGGTATTGAAGAAGAAGCGAAAGCCTTGCAGCACTTTGAAGATACCCAAGGAGAGTTGTTATTACCAGTCTGTGCGGAAGCAGAAGAATATCCACTGCTACGCGCTTCATTTGATGGCTTAACAGAAGCGAATGAACCCGTTGAGATTAAATGTCCTCATGAAACTACCTTTCTGGATGTGTTACTCAATCAGGAAAAGGCTGAAGCTTACAATCTGTATTGGTGTCAGGTACAGCATCAATTACTGGTCTCTGAAGCTTCGCAGGGTTATTTATATTTCTATCATTCAGGTCAGACTGTGAAGTTTAAGATCCAGCGTGATGAGGGCTTTATTAAGGAACTGATCACCACCGCTCAAGCTTTTTGGCACGCGGTGATCACTCATAAAGAGCCCATTAAAGATCCTGAGCGAGATCTGTTTTTACCGCAAGGACACGCTGTTCAGCAATGGCAGCAACTGGCAGCGCATTATCGAAAAAACCAGGCTCAACTTGAAGATCTGAAAGATCAACTCGCTCGTTTAACGGACTATCAAGACACGCTGGAACAGCAATTCGTCGCATTGATGGGCGATTACCGGGCTGCTGAACATTCAGGGGTTCGGGTTAATCGTTTTCAGGTGCAAGGCAGTGTCGATTACAAAACGGCTTTACAAGTCTTAGACCCTACTCTGACCGAGGCAGACCTAAACCCCTATCGTAAGAAAGCCAGTGACCGGGTACGCATTACCTGTCGTGAGGAAAACAGTACTCGTACTGAAGTACCTTTCAATGCACAGGTGTTGAATACACTGTCTGGAACAAACTACTGGTTCTAAATCCAATCGCCTGATGACAGACAGACTGCCAGTTCCAAAAGTCTAATTCGAACCCATAAATCAAACCAACCTAAATGAAACCCAACCCACTTAACCTGTTTTGGTTAAGTGGGTTGATGTTTTCAATTATTCATCTTAAAGAGGATACTCCTATGTTAAAACCGTATTTTATTGCCGATACTTTCGGTATTCAGGCTCCTGCCCATATGAAAGTTGAGGGCTTTGAACCCAATCAAAATAATGCTGTACCTCAGCATAAACCTTATATCTTCCGTAAAGATCAACTGCGAGATGTACTGGCTTTTCTTGAGGCTCCACAAGGCGATGGCTTATATCTAACAGGCCCTAGTGGTTCCGGGAAGAGTTCATTAATTGAGCAAGTGGCAGCCCGTTTACATTGGGGTGTCCAGTGTGTCACGGGTCATGGTCGGCTGGAACTGAATGAGCTACTGGGGCAATACCGACTCGTTGCAGGTGGTGTTATGCAATGGCTGGACGGGCCACTTACTCATGCAGTGCGTTTAGGCCATATCTTGCTCATTAATGAAATGGATGCCATGGACCCAGCGGAGTTAATTGGTTTGAATGATATTGTCGAGGGTAAACCGTTAACAATTCCACAAACCGGGGATGTACTGGTGCCTCATCCAAAATTTAGACTCGTTGTGACCGGTAACAGTGCCGGTTCAGGCGATGCTTCGGGTTTATATCAAGGTGTGTTACGTCAAAACCTTGCATTAATGGATCGCTTTAGATTATTGGAAGTCGGTTATCCCGAACCCGAAGACGAGTTAAAGCTGTTAGCGACAGTGGTACCCAACATGCCAGAGATTATCCGAGAAAACATGATCAAGGTCGCTAATCAGATTCGTAAAGTCTTTATCGGTGGGCAAGACGGTACCGGTATGCTCTCAGTCACTTTGTCGACTCGGGGTTTAATGCGTTGGGCCTTGTTAATGGCGTCCTTTAAAGGCGCACCCAATGCGTTGGCGTATTCATTAGATCGCGCCTTAACCTTTAGGGCTGATCCTTCAGAACGTGAAGCGATTCATCGAATTGCCCAGGATATCTTTGGTACCGATTGGCAGTCTTGATAAAACTTCATATCGAGATTTATAACCTTATTTATAAACGAAATGGCACCGCTTCCTTTAGAGGAAGTTGTGCTTTTTTCATTAGGAGAAATCACATGTCACACACCGCAGAAATGATTTTAGATCAACTCGTTTTAGTAAAAGTGGAAGCCAGTATTTATGGAGCCAGAAAGAAACTCAAAAAAGAAGACCTGTTATTAGTCGAAGGCAGTCAATTACCGCCTGAAGATTTAGCCAGTTTAGGTTCAAAACGCTTACTTGATCCAGATCAGTTAGCCGTCTTTAATCGCTTGAAGAAAGAAGCTGACCGGAACTGTTTACGGATCGGGACCCGGTTTATGGGTGGTTATGCCATTCCAGCTGAATTGGCCCCAAGCATTTTGGTTGAACTGGAGCGAATAGCCCAGGACTTTGCCGTTGCCAAAGCTGACTTCCTCGCCAATTATGATACAGCCATAAAAGACTGGGTGGCCCGTCATCCGCAGTTTGCCAACATTATTGAAAAAGCAGTGGATACCGTAGAGTTTGTCTCCACTCGCTTTGCCTTTGACTATTTAGTCGTGACGGTCAGTTTGCCTGAGACCTTACCTCCCGAGGATAAAGTCCGCTTAGAAACCAAAATCAGTTCCTTAAGTAGTCAGATGTTTTATGAGATTGCGGTTGAAGCCAATCAATTCATAGAACAATCTTTACTAGGTAAAGATCAGGTGACTCGCAGTGCTCTACGTCCCATCAAGCGTATGCGCGATAAGTTAGACGGCTTAGGCTTTTTAGATTATCGCGTAGCCCCTTTGGTGACCCATATTGATCAGTTATTAAATCGCATCCCTGATCGTGGGGCTATTGAAGGTCCTTTACTGGGAGAGATTCTAGCGATGGCCATGTTATTGGCGGATTCTGATAAAACTCAAAGACATGGCGCTGGCTTACTGTTAGGACAGCGTAAAGACGGTGATTCTGGTCAGGATAAGGTCCAACCCCTTGATACAAAAACGGACAAGGCTGAGACTGACACAGTAATAACCACCTTCATGTCAGATTTGTTTGAAGGCATTTTTGAGGAGGGTGTGATAGATCAAACCCAAGAGACGGAGTCTGTTACAGACGAATTGATGAAACCCAGTGAAACCAGAAAACCCGAATTAGCCGGTGCAGACTTTTGGTTTTAAATTAAGCAGTCACTGTTATCAAAGAAATGTTTAACTTAATAACCTCATGATTTAACAACTTAGAAAAGCACAGCTTAACTTAAAACACTCAACCCAATTACTCAACTTAATCACCCAATCAGGGCAAAAGAGATATCCCTGTTGGGAGTCGTTTGCCCTGAAAAATCAGGAGCATGTCATGAAAAACAATTCCTTACACAAAGCTTTTCCCATTGTTGCTGCCGCCATTGGCGAACGCTTCGGAATACAAGTAGCGGTCGGTGGTGAGCAAGCCTATACCAATGGCAAGCTGATCCAGCTACCGGCTTATAACGGCAATGACACCAACTACCATACCGTGGCCTGGGGCCTGTTAGCGCATGAAGCAGCGCATATTCGCTATTCAGACTTTACCCTGGATTATGGCCCTTCAGTATTACGTAGACGTTTGGCGGGGGCTATTGAAGATGTCAGAATTGAAGACGCCTTGGCTAAAGAGTTTCCGGGGACACGTTTAACGCTACGCAGTGTAGTTTCTTACATGATCGAGCAAGGTCAATTTAGAGAATATACCAAAGAGGATCATCCGGCGAATATTCTTTATGGCTACGTACTCAAACGTTTACGGGTACAGGTCTTGGGACAGATGGCCTTACAACCGTTACTGATTCAGAATGAGTGCATCTTTAAAACAGTGTTTCCAACGTGTATTTTGAAACGCTTAAAGCAGTTATTGACGAAAGTACCTCACTGCTTAAATTCTGAACAAGACAGCAGGGACTTAGCCGATTGTATTTTAATCCTGATAAACGAAGTAATTGAAAATGAAGCAGAGGATAAAGAAGCTGACAACAATCAAGAAAGTAAGTCACCTCAAGATAATGATAAGACTGATTCGAGTGCGTCTGATGATCAATCAATAGCTAAATGGGATAGTCATGAGGGTGTGCCAGAAGAAACAGAGATAGAAGAAGCGGGTAATTCAAATTCAAATACAGAAATGATGTCTGCGACTACTGATGACATTAACAATGAAACACCTGAACAAACTCACGCTAACTTACTGGAATCGTTATCTAAGACAGAGGCCTCGGATATTGATCAAGATGTGTTTGAAACCCTGAAGGACGCTTTAGCATTATCTGATCAATCCATGAGTAACCAACTAATGCCGGTAGGCTGTGAACCACCGCTTAATAAGGTTGCAGGACTCAACTTGTTGAATCGGGTCACGAGTGAATCCAGGAAGCTGCGAACTACTTTACAAGGTCTGGTGCAATCCGAACGCTTAAGACATAGCCGATCGACGGCACATGGGACACGCTTGGATACACACCGCCTGGCTCGTGTCGGCTTGGGAGAAACCCGGCTGTTTTTAAAGTCAGAGTTAAAATCGGCACCGAATACTGCGATTCATTTATTACTGGATCGTTCCTACAGCATGAACGCGAAGCTGCTGGATGCAAACGGAAAAATCTCAGGGACACGGCTCTCTATAACCTTATCGGCCAGTGTTGCGTTAGCCCTGGCTTTAGAAGGGGTTCCAGGCGTTAATGTCGGCATGACCGCGTTCCCAGGTCAGGAAGTGGACTCGGTTTACCGGCTCTTGAACCATGGACAGCGGGTTAAATCCCGGGCCAGTGCCTTGTCCTTATCGGCTGCAGGCGGTACGCCCATGACCGAAGCCATCTGGTTTGGGGCTGCGGCTCTGTTACGTTGCCGTGAACCTCGAAAAGTATTACTCGTGTTAACGGATGGGCAACCGGATCAACTGTCCAGTACCCTGGATATCTTACAACGCTGTCGAGACAGTGGTATAGAGACAGTCGGTATCGGCTTAGGTATTAGCGTGAGTCATTTATTTCCTATGGCGCTTCGTATCAATGCATTAACCGAGCTGAGGACACTGTTATTTGAGCTGTCAAAGACCTTGTTGTTGGCGAAATGATGCGCTGCTGTCCCTTCTCCACCCGGTCACTCACTTTTAACGTTACTTACTTTCACTTTAACCTTCATAAGGCAACCACAGTGTGCCTTCATTCCCCTTGGAGAATAAACACCATGACTATTGATCCCACTAAACTTCAAGCCGAACTGGCACAATTTACCGGTACTGAACACTATTATTGCAATGCCTTATATCAAGAGATGCAGTATACCGATGGAATTAAGTACCTTGCTACCACTGTTAGCTGCTATTGGCTGTTAGACATTATTGGCACTGAGTTCTATCCCAGGCAGAAATCGGGCGAATGGGATCAGTTCGTGGCCATCAAGTTAGTGGTTGAAGCATACGCCATGACAATCCACGTTCAGGATGGCAATGATCACGACTATTTGCACAAAAATATCCCGTTTACCGATTTTCCACCCGGTGAATGGGGGTTATGGCTCGTCGATGGGGTGCTGTTACTGCCTTCGGAATATTGATTTGACCCAACCAAAAAACACCAGATCCCTGGCTTTGGCCATCTGATTCAAACCAACCTAACCCAACTTGAGCCTCTCGAACTGAGAGGCTTATGAGTCTTATCGGAGTACACCATGAACAAAATAACCCATGAAATACCTGCAGCTTATGAAGCCCCTACCAAGTGCGTTCCAGACCTTAACACCACCATCGCCAAAGCATTGAAGGTGGTTTTAAAAGAGCTAAAAAGTAAAAGCTTATATCCGACGGTGGCCGCCTTTACCGCTCCTGAACTCGTTAAAAACTATTTGATCATCTCACTCGCTTTGGAGGAGCGTGAACATTTTCATGTCCTGTATCTGGATAACCAACACAAGCTCTTACTGGATGCCAGGCTTTTCAGCGGCACGATTGACGGGGCGTCGGTTTATCCTCGGGAAGTGGTTAAACAAGCGCTGCAATGTAATGCCAATGCGGTCATCCTTGCGCACAATCATCCCTCTGGCGTGTGTGCTCCTAGCTATGCGGATAAACAGATCACCGAAAAACTGAAGCAAGGCTTGGCGACTATAGACATCCGGGTGCTAGACCATATCATCGTCGGCCACATGGAGACATACTCCTTCGCTGAGCAAGGGGAACTCTAATGGCCCGGGTATTTGATGATAATAGTACACAACAAGGGGGCGATCATCCTATCCAGTCAGTCAGCCAGCTTCAACTAATAGGAGTCGTAACATGCTAATGCTTAAAATCGAACCCGATACTAACCCTTTAAATCCCCGCACAGACTTTGATAACTGCGGAAAGATGGTCTGCTTTCATGGCCGCTACAATTTGGGTGATGAGCACTACATTGACTTCAGGGATTTCGATGGCTGGGAGGACATGAGAGTCCACCTGATCAAAGACAGGGACGCAGTCGTCATCCTGCCGCTATACCTGTTTGATCACAGTGGAATAACCATGGCTACCAGCCCCTTTGGCTGTCGATGGGATTCTGGTCAAGTCGGCTTCATTTACATGGATCGGGAAACTATCCTCAAAGAAGCACCGGGACACCCAAAAATCCTGACACCAAAAGCCAAAGCATGGGCCACGCACTCCTTACAAAGTGAGGTCCGTGTTTACGACCAGTACCTGACAGGTGAGGTGTATGGCTATGTTGTTGAGAATGAAGCTGGTGAAACGGTAGAGTCTTGCTGGGGGTTCTATGATGAAGCGGATAGCCGTAACGAGGGTCAGTCCGTATTAGCTTCCTTACAGAGGCAGGACGCATGACCTTACCACGGCAGAAGTTAAATGAAAACCAGCAGTACGTTCTGGCCGTGTTAAGACAGCGCGGTGATGACTTGACTGCAAATGCCACAGAAACAGCCTGGACTCAAGGGGAACAGTATTACCTGGATTCCAGAAATAGAACCGGAAAAGGGATCAGGCAAGCCTTTATCAAGGGAAACAACGAAGCGGAGGTGACCCACTGCATGTCTTTCCATCGTGAATTGGCTGAACCAGAACCGGCTAAGACTGCAATCAAGAAAGCATCAGGAGAATGAGCATGAGACAAGCCAGTCAAGTGAGTTGTAAATACGGAGCGCCGATGGGCCGATCAAGTCACGGAGCCGTTGTTCCTGGCCGGAAAGTGAGGCTTATCCAGTTGAACATTGATAGTGGAGGCTATGACGATGGTGGTGCGTATTGGGGTTTAGGAAAGACCTTATACATGGCATGGACAGAGGACACGGAGTACGAAGGGTATATCCGAGCTAATTCCAGAAAAGAGGCGGCGGCAGAATTGGGGATTACCGATAGTTTGAGGAGAAAATAATAACTAACAAGTGCATGGTGTTGTATCATTTATAAGTAATATCCTCTTTACGGACCTTGTCCAGAAGGAGGGTATGCCCAATTAATTAATGTGTAAAAATCATAATTCAACCTGATCGTGCAGTGACAGGCAAGCATCGACCAAACGCGGACAGTTAGATATGAACTTGTAAAAATCGGTGAGTTTTCTTATTAGGAAAATAAGCCATATATACAATCAACAGGATACAAGGATTTCCAAATTGAAAATTGCCCATATTGACATTCAAAACTTTCGAAAATTAAAAACCTGTCGCGTAGAACTGGCGGGTGAAAGTACAATTTTTGTTGGTGCAAACAATAGTGGGAAAACTTCCGCAATGGATGCGCTGATTATGTTTTTAAAAAAATCAAAACGCCGAGAAATCAGCACTACAGATATAACATTATCTAATTGGACCGCAATTAATAAAATTGCTAGTGACTGGGTCACTAGTACTCCTAAAGAAACACCAGACCTATCTCTAAATGCTTGGCGTCCATTTTTACCAGCTATTGATGTTTGGCTTAACGTAGATGAATCAAAAATCCACTACGTTAGCCACATTCTGCCTACTTTAGATTGGGATGGTGGCTTGTTGGGTGTCAGGCTGATACTGGAGCCGAAAAATCTAGAAACTCCAGAAGCCCTTTATAAATCCTATATGGTCGCGTATTCAGCAGCCCAAAAAACTTTAGAGGCACGCAACAGTACAAAAGAAAATAATGATCCTAATGAATTTTTATCGACATTGACGCTATGGCCAACGTCGATGCGTGATTTTTTGGATAGAAAGCTACAAGACTTCTTCTCTGTTAATGCTTATGTGTTAGACCTTGCACATGCAAAATCAGATGTACCTCAGTCGTTTACAGATTTAATGGAACCGCTTGAAGGCGACCCTTTCGATGGCCTGTTCAAAATCGACATCATCAACGCTCAAAGAGGATTCTCTGATCCGAATTCAGGCGAGGGAACTGCCAATACCGACCGCCGCCTCTCCTCGCAATTAAGACATTACTTTAATGAGCATCTAGACCCAAGCGAGCTACCGGAAGCAAGTGATTTGGATGCACTTGAGGCCATGGAAGCTGCGAGAACAGCGTTCGATCAGAAATTGAAGCGCAGCTTTAGTGTCGCCATTGGCGAACTTGAAGGTCTGAATTACCCAGGGTTTAGTGACCCACAAATTTTACTGTCAAGTAAAGTGAACCCTGTTGAAGGGTTAAATCATGACTCAGCCGTTCAATTTAAAGTTGTTCGTAGTCAAGATCCATCGGTCAACGACCTATGCCTACCTGAAAAATACAACGGTTTGGGCTACCAAAACCTGATCTCTATGATTTTTAATCTGATCCGCTTTCGTGATGAATGGATGCGTGTTGGAAAAGTAGGTAAGCGGGAGAAAATTGGAAATACGCCTATAGAGCCTTTGCACTTAATGCTCATTGAAGAACCGGAAGCACACCTACACGCACAAGTGCAGCAGGTTTTTATTAAGAAGGCATATGGCGTATTGCGCAATCAATCCGAGCTAGGGAAAAAAACGCAATTTTCTAGCCAGATGGTGGTGAGCACGCATTCTAGTCATATCGCGCATGAGACAGACTTTACCGGATTACGTTATTTCCGCAGAAAACGACTGGCAAGTAAGCAAGATATACCCTGCGCTTCAGTGGTTAGCATGAGCACAATATTTGGTGGTGAAACTGATACATCGAAGTTTGCGAGTCGCTACTTAAAAACGACACACTGCGACTTATTTTTTGCTGATGCTGCAATTCTTGTTGAAGGGCCGGTGGAGCGAATGCTGGTTCCCCACTTCATTAGACATCACTATCCAGATTTAGAGAGAAGCTATATCTCTTTATTGGAGATCGGCGGTAGTCACGCGCACAGATTACGTCCGTTAATTAAGGCTTTGGGTATTCCCACGCTTGTTATCACCGATCTTGATTCAATTGAGAAAGAATCTACTGGTAAAGCACGACCGAAGAAGGACCAAAACCTTAGAACGGGAAACGATACATTAAAAAGTTGGGCGCCAAAAAGTACCAATTTAGATGAAATTTTGGCCGCAACACCCGAAGAAAAAACAACTGACGAAAGATTGGTTAGGGTAGCGTATCCCTGTCTTACAAAGATTAAATATCTATCAGAAAAAGATGAAGAAGCTATTCCCTATACGTTTGAAGACGCTTTAGTACTGGAAAATCTCAAGATGTTTAAAGCCATAACGGATAGCAAAGGCCTCATAAAGAAAATGGCCGACGCCGTTAATAAAGCAACTCTCGATGAGGCCTGCGAGGACATGTTTATTGCGCTCGGCAAGAATGCTAAGAAGGCTGAAATGGCTCTGGAATTGCTTTACACCACCGAGCCAAATTTGATTAAACCTCCCGCATATATTAAAGAAGGCCTTGAGTGGCTTAAGACTATGTTAATCAATGATCCACCTTTGGTAACTCCGTCGTTAGTTAGGCCTGAGGACAAGTAATGACAGATGTAATTGACACAAAAGCTGTTGATGATGAAATCTATAGCTGTCTCGACCTCGACAAGCCTAAAAGCTTTTTTCTTTTTGCAGGTGCAGGGTCAGGGAAAACTCGTTCATTGGTCGAGGTACTAAAACGGTTTCGTGAAAATAATATTCATCGCTTACGAACCAATGCACAACAAGTGGCAATTATCACTTATACCAATGCAGCATGTGATGAAATTAAACGGCGGCTGGAGTTCGATCCAGCATTCAGTGTATCAACCATTCATAGCTTTGCTTGGGAGCTGATTAAGCCATATACATATAATATTAAAGCGTTGCTTAGAGAACGCCTTAAAAAGGATATTAATGAACTTGAAATAGCACAAAGCAAAGGGCGGGCGGGATCAAAGGCCTATGAAGATAGACCTAGACAAATAGCTTCTAAACACAAACGACTGGAGTCACTAAGTACCATTCGAAAATTCACTTACAACCCCAATGGAGAGAACTCGGGTAGAGATTCTCTTAATCATACTGAGGTAATAGCGTTAACGGCGGAATTGCTCTCGAACCAGTCGCTTCTGCAAACAATCTTAATACGTAAATTTCCAATCTTACTGGTGGATGAAAGCCAAGATACGAAAAAAGAATTAATCGAAGCACTTTTTACAGTTCAGCGAGTACATAGATCTCAATTTTCACTTGGGCTTTTTGGCGATATCATGCAACGCATCTACATGGATGGTAAAGAAGATCTAGGGCTGGCTCCATTACCTGATGACTGGCTGACACCGAAGAAAATCTACAATTACAGATGCCCCCGTCGAGTCGTTAAGCTCATCAATAAAATTCGGGAGAACGTTGATCAAAACTTGCAAAAATCTGTTAAAGAAAATGAAGGCGTCGTAAGGCTATTCATTGCAGATACCAGCAAATCCATTGATAAAGCTGCATTTGAAGATACTGTTTGCCAAAAAATGGTTGAGTTTACGAACGATAAGCTATGGACGGACCCAAAAGAAAATAAATGCCTTATCCTTGAGCACCATATGGCAGCTCAACGTGGTGGATTCTCAAACTTCTTCAATGCCCTATACAACATCGATAAACTAAAAACTGGCTTATTAGATGGGACTTTGTCTAGCATAACTTTTTTTTCTGAAAAAATACTACCACTCATTAACAGCTTAGAAGTTAATAATCAATTTTCGATGTCCCGAATACTCAACAAGCATTCTCCGTTAATGTTCAAGGAACAATTTGAAAATAGTGAAAATCCTAGAGCCGAATTAAAAAAAGTGAAGGAAGCGGTAGATGCGCTTTACGCCCTTTGGGAAAACGATTCGAACCCAACATTAAAAAGCATTCTCAAAGAAATTCATCGCAGTAGATTATTCAAAGTACCCGACAATCTAGTTACAATTGCAGACAGGCAAGAAAAAGACTTCGAGATGGTCGAATATGATGTCGACCCCATTATTGATGCTTGGGATAAGGCTTTGACATCTTCCTTCAGTGAATTCAAAGAATATGTGTATTATATCTCCGACAAATCCCGTTTTGGAACGCATCAGGGAATCAAAGGACTCGAATTCCAGCGCGTCATAGTGGTTCTTGATGATGAGGATGCCGGTGGTAATTTCTTTAGTTATGAAAAGTTATTCGGCGTTAAAACCCCGACAAGATCAGACATTGGTAATCAGGCAAAAGGTAAAGAAACCAGTATCGACCGCACTAGGCGTTTATTTTATGTGACTTGCAGTCGAGCAGAAGAAAGTCTGGCGATCATTGTTTATACCAATGATCCCAATAAGGTGAAAAATAATGTTTTATCGCAAGAGTGGTTTACGGAGGAGGAAATTCTCACATTGTAGTATCAGTCTTTACCTTCACCCCAGCTTATTTTTTAAGAAGACTCAACTTCCGATCCTGGCACACTGCTGTCTGTCAACCTCAGCACTACTAAAGATATTTAGAACTTCTGAATCAAAATCCTCGTTACCTGTAAGCTTCCAGTTTGCCAGCACTATCGACTATTTTTTATCCGACGATAACGTTCATCGTTTCATTGCGTTTTGAACTGGTTTCTTGTGCAAATCTTGATGCCTTTCAGTAAAAAAATAATAGTAAAGTCAATGATATGAAGACTAAAAGCTTCACTTATATCCAGTCTATCCCCAATGGTTCTGGTGCAATATTTTTTTATAGGGTTAAAACGATGTCTGATAAATTTGCAAAACTAAGAGCCGTCCAATCTGGCCAAACACCGGTGTCTGCTCAACAAAACGCTCGATTTTGGAGCTTTGAAAAAGATGGAGACATCATGGGCACTATTGCTAACTTTAATAGTTTTACGCATCCAGTGTACGGTGAACAGCACACTGTAACAGTGCGACTCGCTGATTCTAATGAGTTAGTATCTGCTTTTTTGAGTGAATGGTTGCAAGAAGGAATGAATCGCAAACAAGCCGCTTCGGGTGATTTGATTTTAATTCAGTTTTTTGGAAAGCAAGCGGGAGAGCGCTTTAATCGGTATCATTTAGAAATTGAAAAGGCGGCGCGGTCAGAAATATTTTAAAATTCAATAACAAGCAACGTACTGGATTCGCTGGTACGTTGCTTTGGTGAATTAGCTGATAATTAATATTCATATGTGCCCTAATTAATATAGTTCATCAATTACCTTATTGTCTGTTATTTACAATCTTATAGCCGAATTAATTAAACGATTGATTAATTCACCCAATCACTACAAGCATCTATTACGTTATCAAACTCATACGTCATAATAGGTCGTTGCTTTATAATGGTAACAACAACTGGTTTTAGGAAAAAATTAGCCATTGATCTTCTGTGATTTTCAGCAGCAAATAACACCTCCAATGTTTTTGGATTGATAACAGTTGCTAGGTTAGCATTTAGATTATCAATTTCTACCTCGGTCAACATAAATGTGACAGCCAAATATTCTATTTGATGTTGGATAAAGCGCAGCATTTTAATGCTATCTTCTTCTATGAGTTTAGTTGCAATATTATTTGTCACAGCTGAGGCGACGAAACCTCCGATTGTTGCTCCAGCCATTCTTCCGAAAATAGAACCAATTGGCCCCATTGAGCTAAATAAAATTCCGCCAGCATATTGACCTATCAAAGCTCCAGTAGCACCAGATGAAACAATGGCTAGATTTTTTAAAAACTGTTCTTGAGATATTCGTCCACGTACTAGCTTAACTATATCTGGACCTGTAGTGATTGCAAATAGAGCAACAGAAGTAACTAGAGATCCTCTTAGTACATTATTAAGTTGTTTTACATTTGTAACATTTACAGCTTTTTCTAATGTTCTTATAATTGTGGGTGAAGAAATCTTTTGGACATCGATGTATTTAAGAGCATTCTGGATAGCAGCCAATCGATGTAGCTGTTGTGTTGTTATACTGATTGTTAGTGTCTTGCCAAAAGTATTTCCAGCTTGAATTGCAGCCGCTTGAAAGGCTTTTTTTTCATCTTTTGTATTAATGTAGAAAATAAAAGCAGATATGCCAAAGCTTATGCCTGCTGCAGATGAGCTAGTGATAAAACCGTCCGAAATATCATAAGTTATTGACTCTAATGTACCGAATTTAGTGATATTCTGAGCTTGTGTGTAAGTAATATTGCCTTGACGAATTAACCTACTTGCTTCATTTGGATCAGTGACTCCAGGTACTTTTCCTGCCTTAATTTTGTTTTCCATGGTTTTAAGAGCATTTGGATATTGATCTTTTGGCACTTCCAATTGCATTGGTTTACCTGATTTATCGAGATACTTGTACATTCCTTGTTGACCTTCGAAAGCGCTCCCAACACTTCTGGCACCAGTATTGTAATATTTCACTTGGATTTGTTGTCCTTGAACAATTCTATCCGCTCCATTTTTGGCATTATCACCACCAACAACTTTTGCATCTCTTCCCATTAAAATATCTATTTTATTGTTGGCTTGTTCCGCAGCAAAACCATGTCCCTGCCCCCCAGTGGCAAATATTTTTTGATTTGTAGCCCAAGATGTAGTGCCTTCTATCAATATAAAACCATTCTTAGCAGCATCTGTTATAAAAGTTTCAATAGGCTTATTTTTGATGGTTAAGCATAACTCTTCAGTTTCTTTGCAGATTGAAGAGCAATACCATTCTCCACTGTGATGGTCCTTTATGACTTCTGTCAATCCACAAGAAACACAAGTTTTTAATTGGTCAGAAAAGTGATAAATAACAAAATAACGACCATCACTGAACTCATAATAACTACCTAAATTAAAGTAGCGATTAAGAAAGTCTTCGTTTTCCTTCTTAGGTAAATGCAGAGCATTTATAAGATTATTATTCAGATTTTCTTCAGTGTGCCGCAGGTTTTTCGTTAAAATACAATCCATTTCGTTCAATTGCATCTGTAGCCAAAACTTATTGAAGAACCAAAGGGTTTCATTTAATTCAAACTCTTCTAAAATACCAGTTTTAACTAGGTTAGCAGCAATACCATGAAAGATCGTTTCCACTTCATCGTTGGTCAAAATGCTATCTTTTGTTAGATCTTTCAAATACAAACTTGTATTTACTTTTTCACAGTTTTTGAGTGTGTTAAGAATCTGTTCGAGTAGATTTTTTCTACCTACCTCAGAACCAATAGCGTAGACTTGTAAAATAACCGCTACACAGAAATGTACTAATGCTAAATGCCATGTTATTTTCAAAGACCAACCAATGAGTTGGAAAATACGTCCTAATTCAATAGATATTGTTAACAATAAAAAAGATGTGAAAAAGTAAATATAGAAATCTGAGCATTTTTTTTTGAAAATTTCTAACGGTTCGATTTTCGACTCACTATGCTGAGTTTCATTGCGAGAGTAAACCATGCCAATGAATAGAAAGGCTGGTAGGAAATATTTCAGTGTATCGAAGCTTAACGCATCTAAGTTGGAGTTAAAATCGATCCCGAAAATAATCATTTCAGGTTGCGTTTTTAAGAACCCCCATATCAGAAATAAAACCCAACTTAAGATGATCAATACACCACTTATTAGCTCTCGTATCTTAAAAAGGGTAAAAACTCTTTCAAAGATAAAGCCGAGTAACATAGATGGACCCAGTATAATTGCTAGGGACATGTAAAAGCTGAATAATAAGGTATATTTTATTAGTCTAAATATTAAATTGAAAAGGCATTTGATTGATCCAACTAATAGTTTTCCAATATTTTTTAATAGTGCAATGGCAAAATAAATAATGATGATTGTAATGATTAAATATGCCATATTGAGTAAATATCTACTGATTAAGTTAAGTGTTATCTGAAAATTTCGAATTTTTAGGCTATTTTGGGCAACGTTCTTGTAAAAAATCTTAGTTTAGTACCGCTAGTAGTTTATTTTTAGCTCTAAAAAAGAGCAGAAATACTTAATGATGTAAGTCAATGATTCTTAAAAACACGTTCTCAACATAAATTACTGTAGTTATAAACATATAAAAAAGACTCGGATTGATACTACATAATTAAAGTTGATTTGTTTCCAATCAATTTTCAATTTTATAATTTAGTAATTGAATTACTTCCTCTTCAGATAAGCCGTTCGAGTTAGTTTGAGTTGTCTTCGATAAAATGCTTTTACGTAGTTCAGGTACATACCAAGTTGTATCTGTTCCTGTAGTTTTTAATCCGGTTAGAGGATCTAATACTTCAGTTGTTGAAGAAATTTTTAAACCACTGTAGGTGCCAGATGCTACTGTTATCGACTCCCAGTTAGTAATAGTTGCTTTCACTATGAACTGGCGCTGAGTACCTGTTTTAGTGTTGGTTTCGGTGCTTGTTTGTTGCCAGCTTTTCCCTATGAATAATGGAAAATCAAAATATTTAAGTGGTGGTGAATAATCAAGCTCTTCGCCACTAGAGCTTCTAGATAGAATGAGATTCCATTCAGGAGTGTATTCTAGAACTCTTACAGTACCTTGTTTACTGGAAAGGCTTTTCGATTGAATAACTATTTTTGACTCATCTACAGAAACTATGCGTCGCTCAGTGACAATGCCTGGTTTTCCGTTATTTGGATTAACCACTTCAATGATATAGGTATCACCAATAACGTGTTTTGGCGTCTGAAGGGTGGACGAATATTTAGTTGAATTTAATGGTGCTATTACAGGGGGGCTTTTGGGTGGGTTCTTAGGTGACTCGATAGCTTGATCTTTTTGATTGGGTGCTGGCGTTAAATCTGAAGGTGGAGATTGGATTATCTTGGATGACTGTTTATCGACATTTGAAGCAGCAGCTAAAAACTCATCTGCTCTATTTTGTGTAGGGGGGGTGTTTGTAGTTGATTTAGCCGGGGGGGCTTGATTCATTGATGTTTGAATAGAATCAAAAGACGCTCTTTCTATAGAAGATTTTATAGAAACCTCATAATTATAAAATATACGAGCTATAAAAATAATCACAATCCCTGCGATTGCTATTCTGATAATGCCATATAATCCAATATCTTGAGATTTAGATTGTTCATCTTTTACTATCGGAATATTTTGTTTAGAGTTTTCATTATTCGTGGCATAGTTAGTTTCATGGGTTTTTTGTGACAAATCATTCATATTTATTTACCTTTAAAACTTACAACTGCAAACGATACATGTTCCTGAATAACCTATTTAAATTAAGTAAACAGCTTGGATTTAACGTACATAAGACTATTCTTTCTTTAACCTTCACTAGCATACACCAATCATTAGACGTATCATGTCTAGTCGGTAATTAATTTACTCGCTTTTCTTGATTTTTTTATTTTATTCATCGAGGACATTGATATGGCTGATGCAGTTCTAAGGCAATGGAAAATCTTACTCACCATTCCAGCCTATCCTCGTAGCATTAAAATTCAACAAATTATTGCTCAACTGAAAGGGCAACAAATAGAATTGCCTACTTATCGGACAATTCAGCGAGACCTGGATGCCTTGGCCAGTGTCTTTCCTCAATTACTCAATGAAAAGCGGGATGGAGCCTCCTATTGGTATCTGGATACAAAAGACGCTGTTCTGGAAATTCCTGATATGGAATCAGCCACGGCTTTGGTCTTTTATTTAGCGCAACAACACTTAAAGAATCAACTACCACCCAGTGCTTTGCAGCCCTTGCAGGCCTATTTCAACACAGCAACAAGTCTCTTGGATCGACATGATACGCTGTATTCAAATTGGCGCAACAAGATTAGGGT
>CAIPPE010000233.1 GCA_903866825.1 uncultured Methylococcaceae bacterium | reverse complement strand
CAATTGTATGCGAAAAAGTTTATTTCTGCTTCAGCCTTGGATGTCCGAGAAGCCCAGTATAAAACAGCAAACGCTCGATTGGCTCAAGTTAAGGCACAAGCGTTTGTTTCCGATAACCAGGCCCAATATACCCAACTTACGGCTGACCGTGATGGGGTTGTCACTTATATACATGCAGAACCCGGACAAGTCATTGAGTCAGGCGAAGTTATTGTGAAGGTCGCTGATACTCGATCTATTGATGTGTTGGTAGCCGTTCCGGAATCTCGCATGGCCGAGGTTAAGCTCAATGCGCCAGTGACTATCAGATTATGGTCAGACCAGCAAAAATCTTATACGGGTGTGGTACGTGAGATGTCTCCAGCAGCAGAATCAGCGACGCGGGTTTTTAATGTTCGGGTTACTGTGACTCAACCTGACGCAGCCCTTAAACTGGGGATTACTGCGGGGGTAAAGTTTACTCTAGGAGATTCGCAATCCGCAGCTGGCTATTTGATACCCAGCAAAGCCCTGACTGAAATCAATGGCCAAACGCTCGTGTGGGTAGTCGATGCTAATAATAAAGTTCAGCCACGTTCTGTCGTTGCCGGCCCCTTTAGAGAAGATGGGGTCTTGATAACCGATGGCTTACAAGCTGGAGAAAAAATAGCCATTGCCGGTGTGCATACGCTTGTTAAAGATCAACTCGTTAAGCCAGTGATTGAGGCGGCGCCATGAGTGAATCAAAACTAACGCAGCGCTTTAATTTATCGGATTGGGCGTTAAGTCATCAGACCTTAGTCTTGTATTTGATGTTGGTGCTCACTATTTCAGGTTTATTGACCTATACCAAACTTGGTCAATCAGAAGATCCGCCGTTTACCTTTAAAGTCATGTTGTTACACACGACCTGGCCAGGTGCGAGTGCTCAAGAGGTTGAGCAACAGATCACTGATAAACTAGAAAAGAAGCTTCAGGAAGTCCCTCATCTGGACTATACCAATAGTTTTTCAAGACCCGGTGAGTCAATGATCTTTATTATCATCAGGGATGATACCTTTTCTAAAGATGTCCCTGAAGTCTGGTATCAGGTGCGTAAAAAGATAGGCGATATTCGCCATACTCTGCCACAAAATATTGAGAGCCTCACCTTTAATGATGAGTTTAGTGATGTCTATGGCAGTATGTACGCATTGACGGGTGATAGTTTTGATTATGCCGCGTTAAAGAAACAGGCTGAGTTGATTAGAACCGAATTGTTAAAAGTACATGATGTAGCCAAAGTTGAGTTCTTTGGTGAACAGAAGCAACGCTTATTTATTGAGCTGTCTAATGCCAAATTAGTGACGCTAGGCATAACTACGCAGACGCTGATTAATTTGTTACAGACGCAAAACGCCGTCGTTGCTAGTGGCACCTTTGATTCAACTGATGAGCGCATCCGCATTGCAGTATCCGGTCGTTACGACACTCTAGATGATTTACGTGAGTTGCGGTTACGCGCTAATAACCAGGATTTTAAACTTGGTGATGTTGCGCGTATTTATCGCGGTTATGAAGATCCCCCGCATGATCGAGTTCGTTTTCAAGGCAAAGAATCCATGCTCTTGGGTGTGAGTATGAAGGACGGCGGTGATGTGATCGGATTGGGTCATGCGCTTGATGAAGT
>CAIPPE010000232.1 GCA_903866825.1 uncultured Methylococcaceae bacterium | reverse complement strand
TTACAGCCTATAAAAGCGCTTTATAATTATAGTGTTGCACCTTAACTTACTGGCATTGGGGCCAGAGTAAACTTAATTGTCGTTTTCCTGAATATTATCTATTTCTATTCATTATTTCAGAGAAAAAGAAGTGACTCGATTATTCAAGATATGCCCAGTTGACCGTCAGCTTAATATCATCTTGCAAAAAATATGGGGAGTTGAGTGATGGCCAGATAGTGTACGATATTAAGATCATAAAACACGTAATTTTGAATACCAATTAACGGACTTACATTAAACATAATATGGTCGACTGCTGGCCATTCATTTTGGATAAAATCGATATAAAAATAGTTAAGATTATTATGAATCCCGTATTAAAATATTCAATAGGACTTTCATATTGAAATATCAAAGTACTACTTCGAAATAGTAGATTGAACCTATAAAATAATGAATCGACAACAGCGCCGTGCGGCAGAAAAACAAAGTCGCAAAAAACATAACATAGGATTATCAGATGTTCTGTCCAATGCCATGTCACTTCATCAAGAGGGTCATTTAGTCGAAGCAGAGAACAATTACAGGGCTATTTTAAAAGCGATGCCGAATCACCCTGATGCTGGTCATTATTTGGGGTTATTATTACATCAACAGGGCCAAAGTGCTGAGGGTATCGCGTTAATTAAACAAGCGCTTGATATTTTGCCAACTTATACTGATGCACTCAATAATTTGGGCAATATTTATAAAGAAATGGGTGAACTGGAACAAGCAGCAAATAATTATCGCAAAGTTCTTAAGCTGTTTCCTGATTATGCGCTAGCACTAAATAACTTAGGCGTTGTTTTGCAAAATCAGGGAAACTTTGACGAAGCAATTGAAGTTTTAAATAAAGCCACTGAACTATCACCAGATAATTTTGACTTTTTTCAGAACCTGGGTAATGCCTATCAAAAGCAGGGCGACTTAAAGAAAGCTGTTAAAGCCTTCCAAAAATCTATTGCTTTGCAGCCTTATCAAGAAGATGCCTACAAAAATTTATGGCGCACCTGTTATCTGGCGAATGAGTTTGATGAGGCCATAAGTATTTTAAGACAATGGTTAAGTTTTGATCCAGAAAACCCAATAGCACTTCATACCCTGGTCGCACAGACTGGAGAGGGTGTTATTCCCGAGCGTGCTTCTGATAACTACATACAGCAAACCTTTGATAAATTTGCCAGCACCTTTGATCGGGTATTAAAAAACCTGGAGTATCATGCTCCCGAATTGGTCTCAACCGCTGTTAGTCATATTTATCAAGCCATTCAAAACCTGAAAGTATTAGATGCAGGTTGTGGTACAGGGTTGTGTGGCCCTTTGTTAAGGCCTTATTCTGCCACTTTGGTGGGCATAGATCTATCTCAAAAGATGCTGGATAAAGCAGCAGAAAGACTAATCTATGATAATTTGATTGAGGCTGAATTAGTCAGTTATCTGAAACAGTATACCAGCGCTTTTAATCTGATTGTGTCCGCTGATACTTTAGTGTATTTTGGCGATCTTGAACCCTTTTTTCGTGCAGCAAAAAATGCTTTATTACCGGGTGGTCATGTTGTTTTTACGTTAGAAAAAATGAATAACGGTAAAAATTATAGACTCAATCACCATGGTCGTTATAGTCATTCTAAAGGCTATTTGGAAACAGTTGTAAATAAAGCGGGTTTAACGCTTTGTGGCGTAGAAGAGGTTATTCTTCGTAAAGAGGCTGGCGAGCCAGTCTTAGGGTTTTTAGTTACTGCATTGTTTAATTTAGCTGATTGACACAAATTTAAGTTAGATCTTACTATTTTTTTGTAACAGGAAATACACTCATTATGTCTGAACAAGATAATCGTTTTGTATCGGTAACAACCCCTTTAGGTACTGACTACATGCTGTTTGGCAGTATGAGAGGCACAGAGGAGTTAAGCAGGTTATTTGAGTATGAACTGGATTTGTTAGTAGACAGTAACAATATAAACTCCATAGCTTCTGGTGGCTTTCCGATTGAAAAAGTACTCGGTGAAGCAATGACCGTTACCTTAGCACTACCTTCAGGTGGCTCTCGGTATTTTCATGGTTTGGTCACTCAACTTAGGCATGTGGGTTCAGAAGACGAGTATTATTTATATCGTGCGGTTCTACGTCCCTGGTTATGGTTTTTAACGCGCACCAGTAATTGTCGTATTTTTCAGGATTTATCTGTTCCGGATATCATTAAAAAGATATTTTCATTAAATAATTTTAGCGATTTTGAAATGGATTTATCAAGTACTTATAAAACACGAGAGTACTGTGTCCAATATCGCGAGAGTGATTTTAATTTTGTTAGCCGATTAATGGAACATGAAGGTATTTTCTATTATTTTACCCATACAAATTCAAAACATACTTTAGTGATCGCTGACAGTATCAATGCCTATCAAACGACTGATAGTAACGCTTCAATACCTTACTACCCACCTGAAAACACTGGACAAAGAGCCACAGAACATATTTTTGGATGGCGTACTTCACATAGCGTAAAGTCTGGCACCTATGTTTTAAATGATTACGATTTTATAAATCCTAAAAGTAATCTTGTTTCTAAATACACTTCTGTCAATCAACATAGTAAGGCAGAAGGTGAGCATTATGATTACCCAGGAAGTTATATTGAATCATCCGATGGTGAAGCTTATGCCAATATTCGTTTGGATGAATTAAAAACGGATTATGAAGTCATTCAGGGTGAGGGAAATGCTCGTAGTTTAACTACTGGAATGTTGTTTATTTTGGATCACCATTATATTTCCAGTGAAAATGTTAAACATATTATTGTCTCTTCTGAGATAAATATTGTTTCAAATGAATATCGTACCAGCAAATCATCACAAACAACCAAGTTTGAATGTTCTTTTAAGGCCATACGGGCTACCCAACAGTTTCGTCCAAAACGCTTAACTCCCATGCCCTTTGTTCAGGGTCCACAAACTGCTATTGTCGTTGGTAAAGACGGTGAAGAAATCTGGACTGATCAATATGGGCGTATTAAAGTTCAGTTTCATTGGGATAGGGACGGCCAAAATAATGAAACCAGTTCTTGCTGGATGCGGGTTGCTTTTCCTGTGGCTGGTAAGGGGTGGGGATGGGTTTCTTTACCGCGTATCGGACAAGAAGTGGTCATCAGCTTTTTGGAAGGTAATCCCGATAGGCCGCTAATTACCGGGAGTGTCTACAATGGTGATAATGCGCCGCCCTATGACTTGCCTGCCAATCAAACACAAAGCGGTATAAAGAGTCGCAGTTCAAAAACGGGTACTGGTGATAATTTTAACGAAATTCGTTTCGAAGATAAAAAGGATTCAGAGGAAGTTTATGTACACGCTGAGAAAAATTTTAACTGTATCATTGAAAATAACGAAACCCGACAAATTGGCGTAGTTAAACATGATAAAGGTGACCAGACCATTGAGATTCAAAATGATAGAACCATTACTTTAAATCAGGGTAATGATACCCTGCATGTTAAAAATGGTAATCGAGAATCTAATATAGATGTCGGAAATCACACCTTAAACGTAAAACAAGGTAATCATTTAGAAAATGTTGACCAAGGAAATGCTACCTTAAATGTTAAGCAAGGCAATAACAATATTAATGTCTCTATGGGTGATTACGTTTTAAAAGTGGATGCTGGAAATGCGAAAATAACGGCTATGCAGTCTATTGAGCTTAAAGTAGGAGGGAGTAGTATTAAAATGGACCCAGCAAGTATTACCATCAAAGCCCCTATGATTACGATCCAATCTGATTCAATGACAACAGTCAAATCCAGTGGTACGTTGATCTTAAAGGGCAGCGTCACTATGATTAATTAACGGAGCTCTATAATGACGACAGAAATTAAACTAGTTAAAATCAAACATCCAAATGCCTTGGCAATATGTCAGGGATTAGAGCTTGAAGAACAGGCTACTTCCTTACTCAATGAATTTCCTGTGACAACTGATTTTATAGGTCAGTTGCTTGAGCAAAAACTTTATCCAGATGCGGTTCGTTTTTTAGCGCATGCTTTACCTAAACGTGAAGCAACGTGGTGGGCTTGTTTGTGTGCACGTAAAGGCTTAACAGATAAAACGCCTCCTATTCAAGTTAAAGCAATCGAATTAGCGGAGGCCTGGGTTTATAAGCCTGTTGATGAAAATAGTAAATTAAGTTATCAGGCTGCTGAAGCTGCCGGATATAAAAACCCTGCCAGTTGGGCGGCAACGGCAGCTTTTTGGAGTGGTAGTGATATATCACCCGTATCTGAAGCCGTTATTCCACCGGATGAAAAGTTATATGCAAAAGCGGTGATCGGTGCAGTAATGCTTGCCGCTACATTGGGTGAAGCGAGTCAAATTGAGAGTAACTATCTGCTTTTTTTAAAGCAGGCACTAAATATAGCCAGTGGTGGAGATGGCAGAAGCGTTCAATAATGTGCTGAGTAGTTTTAGTCTTCTTATTCAGTGGTAAAACTACTCAGTTAGACCTTGATTAACGGTTAACGTGAATCACCTTGGCAGGTGGAAAACCGTTAAAATAAGTAGACGTTGCTGCGCTATAAGCACCAATATTTTTGCTGTACAAAAGATCACCGCGCTCTAAAATAGAGGGGAGTTCTTCTGTCATGGAAATGACATCCAGTCCATCACAGGTTGGTCCGAATACCGTACATATCTCAGTGGGACCTTCCTTTTTAAAGGACTCAAAATGATATTGACAATGATCAAATATAACACCTGAAAATGTGTGATAGACACCATCATCAATGTAATAACACAGCTTGCCATGACGGACGGCTTTACCGATAATCTTAGATACAGCTGTTGCTGCGGTAGCGACTATAAATCGTCCGGGTTCTGCAACTATATCTACACCACAACCCACAGGAAAGAGTCTGTCCAGTTCTGTATTTATTCTTTTTGCTAATTCGCTGAAGGGTTTAACCGATTCATCGTAAGGCGCTGGAAAGCCTCCACCGATGTCCAGTAAATCCATTTTATCGTAGCCGCGTTCTTTAACTTCTTTAAATATCAACGCAGCAAGATTGATAGCTTGCATGTAGTTTTCAAAATTGGTGGTTTGGCTGCCGACGTGAAAACTTAAGCCTTCTACAATGAGTCCTGCTTCAATAGCTTCAAAAATAAGTTCAAGCGCTTCATCATGAGCGGCTCCAAATTTTGAAGATAACTCAACCATCGCACCGGCATTGGACACTCTTAAACGAAGAGCAACACCCGAGTCAGGAGCGCATTCTTTAATTTTACGTATTTCTTCACGATTGTCGAAAGTGAGCAATGGCTTATATTTGTTCAGTTTCTTCAACGTGTCATCCGCTTTGATAGGATTGGCGTAAATTACATTCTTCCATAGCCAGTCATGTTGCTCTTGTTCCGGCAAATCTTTAATATTTTCGTAAACAATTTCAAATTCTGCAATTGAAGAAATATCAAAGCTGGCACCTTCTTCGAATAGCGTTTTCACAATTACTGGGTCAGGATTGGCTTTAACTGCGTAATAAGCTTGAACTCGTGGCAGATTTTTTCTAAATATCGCAAAGCTGTTGCGAAGTTCATCATGATCTATGACAAACAGCGGTGTGCCGTGAGTTTCGACGAGTTCTTGTAGCGTTTCTTCAGTAATCATGAGTATTTATTTTAATGGTCGGTTCTGTGATATTTTGAGGGTTTAATGATAACTAGGTAAGATTAAGGTTTTATGACATCGACAATAAACTAAAAGTTTCAACCCAATATTGTAACTAATTATCAGACATTGTCATCAATAACATTTAAAAAAACTGCCCATCAAATTAATTTTTCCAGGGCATAATGGGTACTGTAGATATGCTGTTAGCCGGAGCACCGTCAATCAGTTTTCTACTGATAGCGACATAGACCAGGGTATTGCGTTTGGCATCAAACATACGAGTTACTTTGGTTTCTTTAAAAAACAATGAGGTATCTTCTGTAAAAGCGGTTTCCTGTTCGGGTAGGGTGCCCTTTATAGCAATGGGGCCGACTTGACGGCAAGCAATGGAGAATTGTGATGGGTCTTCAGCGACACCCAAAGCACCTGAAATCCCTCCAGACTTGGCTTGACTGATATGGCAGGATACGCCCTGAACTTTAGGATCATCAAACGCCTGGACGCAGATTTTATTATTTGCACCGATCAGTTTCCAAGTGGTGGTCACACAGCCAATATCCTCGCCATAAACCGAGGGTGCTAAAAGCATCAATGACAAGGTACTGTAAAGTAGTGATTTTTTCATAAATAGTCTGCTAAATAAAGTTAATAACGGTTTATTGTTTACGACGAAGTTTGCCAAGTATTTTTTGGTAAAGGCTATCGATGCCCGAGGCATTAATTATAATAAAAAAGGGGATGGCAATACCTAATAAGGCACTCAGTAATAACACTGACCAGGTTAATTGAGTCCAGTCCACAGGATAAATATCCGCTTTAACCGGTTTAGTAAGTCCTGGAATGCTGGGTAAGTCAATATCACCACCATCGACTTTTAGCTGGGCCTTCATACCTTTTTCCATATGCTGCGGTAACTCACAGTGCACCAGATACGTTTTCTTTTGGCTGGGCATAATCAGCGAAGCCTGTAACTGGCCTTCCCCATACAGTTCTAAATGAAACATACCTTCGGGATATAAATACCCGGGTAAGCCATGAATCATCAGTTGATGACGAATTTGATCATCATTGATAAAGGTAATATTAATTTTCGCACAGGGTTTAACGCTCCATTCTTGCTGGTCAAAGGCAAACATTTTACCGACAAACTTAAGCGCATGTTTTTGGCCGGCATGGATAGTAATATCTACATTTTCTGAAATCTTTGGGCAGTCACGCGGCAGTCTGTCTGCGTTGGCATTCATGATCATGCCTTGATCATCCATAATCATGCCACCATGATCCATCTCCAACGCAAAGACGGGCTGTAGCGTGCCTAACAGGATTAAGCTGAGTAGTAATGCTCTCATTATCGTTGTTTCCGTTTATGAATGACTGCACCAAAGACAAGTAGACCGATGATTAAACCAACAGCCAGTCCAAATACGACGATTTGCAAATATTTTGGTGACAATAAACCCGCATCACCGAGTAAGGGGGCAAAGGGACCTTCTGCCCATACCGCTTGTTTTTTAGCATAATAGTCTTTGTTAAACACCTGATCGAATAACTGATCATGCATCTTTGGCATACCCTGTTCATCAAGGTAATCTTTATAGGCCAGAATAGCTATGTTGCCGCCTGGTTCCATGCCATCGGTGGTTGTGCCTGTAGGCACGTGATCATGAAACATCCATAAGCCAGGGCCATAGCTGTTAAGACCGTTATTTTTGGTTTGTAGATGTACGTCATCCCGTTGGGCAGGCGCAATATCAAATACATCACGGGTGATTTGCTGGGAGGGTGTTAGATCCACGCCATCCAAAGCGGTAACTGTCGCTTTATGACCATGAATATGAAGTGCAATCGATGAGCGTTGTAAGTTAGCGATGTGCAGTTTTATGTCTTCATTTTCTGAAGCGATAATCATCGCGTCACGCAAGGTGTAAGGAAATGAATGACCGTTTAACAAGAAGTAATTCTCAAAAGATTCGGTCATATTATAGTCACGACTCATGCGTTGCGCGATTAAGCGGGGGTCATTGGCCTCCTGAATGATCTTTGCCAGTTTTTTATCAATAGATTGATAATGCAGATCATATTCTTGGGAATAAGTCTTCTTGATTAACGCAGATGGATGACGTACTTGACCCGCGCCTATGTTAAAGGTTTGCAACTCGTTATTCGGTTGGTTTTCTTCAACAATGAACATGCCACTGAGTCCCATCATATAATGCTGGGCGGTTTGCACGTGACAGTGATAAAGCATGGTACCGGCGTGTCGGGGCTGTATTTCGTAGGTATGGCTTTTGCCCGGAAACACGGCGTGTTCTTCCATACCATCATTTTCCTCACCTTTGTCGGTAACCCAAGCATGATCAACACCGTGTAAATGAATGGTGTGCGGTAAGTAATGGGTATTTTCAAGAGTGATATAAACTTTATCACCTTGCTCAACCCTGATAACAGGGGAAGGGGCTCTTAACAACGGATTAGCAACCACCGAGTTAAAGTTTTTTAGAGCCATGCCACGGGATTTAGGTGCATACACCCAAAGTCCGGGCTGAAGGCCCGGGGCAATATCGAAGGTATTGATTAAAAACTCACCATCCGGTGTGGAGCCATTCAGTTCAATGACTTCGAGTTTAATGTGAATCACATCAGGGTCACCATCATTATCCAAATCGTCCGTCATGGTGAGGGCATCTTGCGCCAGATTAGTCTGCATCAGCGTGGACATTGATATGTTGTTGGTCCCTTTAACTGACGCCGCAACATCATAAGGATTATCTGGCTCGCAGGCAGGTGCTGCTTCTATGCTTACACCATCAATTATTTGTGCAGGCCGCCATTCGGGATGATCATTAGAGCAGGGTTTGACGATGCTGGTATTATCTTTTGAGCCAATGAAAACCGTTGCAGGGGGAGTAATATCGGCTTTTTCCTGTAGGCTGGGTACGGTAACAATGGCAAGGAATACTAAGGCTGATAGCAGGGCTATGAATATTAACGCGCGTTTTAAGGTCATCTTTGGGTTAAACAGTTCTGAATAATGAAAGCTATTGTAATAGTCAGAGACTCTATTACCTAATATGAAACAAAATTATAAGTTTATTCTATCTTAACGCTGTTTTCTAATACGCCAAATAATAAAGCCTGTACTGATTAATATCAGCGGTATGATCATCAAGAAACTAAAGTTCATCAGGCTAATCTGGGTATCTGTTAATTGTAAGGACTTATCATGGGTATTTTTTGCCGGAATATTAATAAATCGGTCTTCATGAATTAACCAGGATATGAGTCGGAGGCTTAAATCTAGATTGCCCAGCGTATTAATATAAGTATTAGATAAAAAATCACCATCACCCACAACAACGATACGTTGTTGATTTTTTGTTGCTGTTGTTCGGGTTAATGCATAAGCAAATACAAGGGCTTTTGTTTCGATCTTATGAACTTTGGTGTTAGCATTTCGCGTTGTAAACGATGATCTTGAAGAGCTACTAAGTAGTTCATCCACCGTAAAATCAGTCTTACCTGTCTTCTCTAAGGGGCCGGCCATAGGGAATAGCGTCATCATTTGAAGACCCTGGGTAATAGGGTGTCGCTGATATTGATTAAGTACTAAAAAACTCGGATCTTTGATGCCATTAACCGTAGCACTCTCATCAATAATAACGCCTGGCTGTTGTTTAATACCCAAGATTTGAAGTAAACCATCAAGGTCTGTCTTATCGGGATCATTTAAAATCAGAAGATTGCCACCTTGCTCAATAGTATGCTGAATAGCGCTTACTTCATTAGACAGTAGCGGTACCTTAGGCGCAGAAATAATCAGCAAGGCAGCATTATCAGCAAGGCTAGATTGGGTTGTCAGATTGACTGTTTGTACATTAATTTTTCGCTGAGCTAATGCTTTGGCTAATAAGCTCACATCGGTATTCGTGTTTTCTTTAGGTGAGCGCTCGCCATGACCGCTTAGAAACGTTACCCAGTGTTCGTTTGCATTTGCTAGCTGGAGCAATGCATTGCTTAGTGAGGATTCATCAATGAAGCTTAGTTTTTCAGTGCGTCCTTGATATTCAACCAGAATGAGCCCTTCTGGGCCGATATTTAAATCCCGGGCTTTTTCAGGCTCTAAATCAGGGTCTATAAAACGTAGAGTTAAATTTGGTTTGATTCGAGTATAACGATCAATCAGTTGAGCAACTTGTGCTCTAAGAGATTGGCCTTTTTTAATATAAGCTGTAATTCTGACTGCATCCGGCAGGGCAATCAGAAGTTGTTCCGAGACAGGGGACAAGGTATTACTGGCATTGTCTGTAATATCCGTTTGCAGACTGTATTGAGTCGTCAACCAGCCTAAAGTACCCAAAACACCTAATAACAAAACCGTTGTTAAGGTGGTTTTTAAGCGTTGTTGTTGATGAAAGCGCCAGGTGAACTTCATTTCTGAAAACGCTCATTCGCCAGACAGCGGATGCTCAACAATAGGAAAGTGGCAATGAAGAGCACAAAATAACAAAGATCCATCGTGTTGATTTGTCCACTTTGAATAGTCTGAAAATGTCTAAGAATCGATAAGTATTCAAAGAGTTCACTGCGTTGATCTTTGATGCTATTAGTCCAGTCTAAAATCCATAGCAACAGGAGAATCCCTATACTACCTATAGCAGCAACGGTTGGATGTCCTGCTATCGTGGACATAAAAAGTCCAACGGCGCTAAAGCCAGCGACCAAGAGACATAAAGCCAGTATATTGGCTAATAGCTTACCGTTATCAAGTTCGCCGCCCATGAGTAAAGACACGGGCATGAAGGCTATCAGAGCAACAATTAATAATAAGAACCCCAAGGTACCTAAATATTTGCCGATGATAATGTTACTATCTGAAATAGGCGCTGATAGCAGCAACGATAGGGTTTTGTTTCTACGTTCTTCACAAATAAGACGCATGGTTAATAAGGGGATAACGAGTAACAAAATAATACCGGCATTACTGAATAAAGGCGTGACGACAATATCGGTTAAGCCAGGGGCTCCTTCCATACCGGCTAATTTTGTCTGGATGAGGGTAAACGTTTCAACCTGATTTAAAAACAAATATCCCAAGATACCTTGCAATACGGCTAAAATTGTCCACGCTAAGGGCGATAAGAACAGGCTTTTAAATTCGCGAGTGGCGATGACTAAGGCGATGCTCATGATTCAACTTGAGTTAAGGCGAGAAAGATATCTTCCATCGATTTTTTGATCGGTGTTATTTCTTCCAGCCCCCAGCCTTTAGCAATAATGGTTTCAGCGATTTGATGGGTTGGATTTCCAGTCAGGGAATAGTGTATCTTGAAATGATTATGAGCTATTGGTTCTATATGGCTAACATCAGGAATTGCAGATAAAACAGCGAGATCAACAGCTGATTGGGTGATTACCTGGAGACAGCCTTGGGTCATCGTTCGATTGAGATCAATGATACTTTCATTGAAAATAATTCTGCCATTATTAATAATCTGTACGTGTGTACAAGTCTCCTGTACTTCAGGCAAAATGTGTGTCGATAAAATGATGCCATGATCTTTACCCAGTTCTTTAATTAATGCTCTAATCTCTTTGATTTGTATAGGGTCCAGACCAACAGTAGGTTCATCGAGAATAATCACTTCTGGATTATGCAGGATAGCCTGGGCAATTCCAACGCGTTGTTGAAAGCCTTTCGATAAATTAGCAATTAAGCGCTTGGATACCGTTTGTAAACCACAGCGCTCCACTGTTTTATCGATGATTGGGGTAATAGCCTGTTTGAAAATACCCTGTAATTGAGCGCAGTAATAAAGAAATTCCTGTACACTGAGGTCTTTGTACAATGAAGGTGTATCAGGTAAATAACCCAGGCTGCGCTTAGCTTTAAGAGGATTGTATAGTAAATCAAAGCCATTAATTCTAATGCAGCCAGAACTCGGTGCAAGATTTCCACTTAGTATTTGCATTGTGGTGGTTTTACCAGCGCCATTGGGGCCCAGGAAACCAATGACTTCCCCCCTTGCAAGGGTGAAGCTAATGTCATTAACTGCGCAATATTTGCCGTAATATCGGCTCAGGTGCTCAACTTCAATCAGGTTTGCCATATTGGCATTGCTAAATTTGCTTTAATAATATTTGTAGTTCAGCCTGAATCTTTTTGCGGTAAAACAGGAACTTCCAGCGAGTGCCACCACATTGACGCCACAAAATGGCTGAGCGTATGCCGGCAAGTAAACAAGCCCGTATTTTGTTTGCTACTTCGTTTCTTGATAAATAATTCTGCTCACCATTAACCATGATTCTGGGTTGAAGCGTACTGATTGTATTCTGGTATACCTCACCCAGATTAGCGAATACATTCTCATGCATTAAACCAAAATGCTCACTTTGTGACTGAGCTTTGATAATCCCTGTCTGAATAATGTTTAACAGGTTTTTATGTTGACTTAGTTGGTTCTCAAGAAAAACCAATGAAGCGGAGTAACGCGCCTGCTCTGGGTTGACAATTTTGTAACCGGTCATTTGAATGTCGAGTTGTTTTAAACCCAAACTTAATCCCGATAAACTTCCGTAGACATCAATCACACTGTCAGAATCAATTTTCATAACACTGGCAATACTGGTTTCAAGTGCGATGGGGTCAGCGCTTCCTTTAGTGGCTAATTGTTGAACCAATGCTGCTGCCTGAGCTATACCTGCAAGAGCAATGGTTTGATTAGTTATGGTATTTAATTGCATTGTTACTATTAATCCGAGTAATTTAGTTGATTATCCTACCAAGAAGACCTACATTGGTTCAATGGATATTGTTGATAACTACTTTATAATTGATAAGTTGTATCATGTGTAACACACATTAATCGAATATGTTATAAAGTCAAAATTATTACTAATGATTGGAGATTAAAATGATTGAATCTGAAGTTTTAACCGTTACCGGTATGAAATGTGGTGGTTGTGAGGCTAATGTTACCGGTAAGTTAAGTGCCGTTGACGGTGTTATTTCTGTTGTCGCCTCATTTAAAGAAAATGAAGTCAAGGTTGAGTATGATACAGAGAAAACCACTCTGGATGATATTGAGGATGTTATCACGGGTGCAGGTTTTAAAATTGATTAAATTTTGTTTTTATTCCTTAACCAGCTATTATGAAAGTCCATTTATATGACATCTCTGGTATTAAGCGCCTGTTCAAATTAAAATAGGCGGTTATATTAATCCCCCCCTGACGGACTTTTAATGACTGATCATAAATTAACACATCTTAAAGAGCTCGAAGCTGAGAGTATTCATATTATTCGTGAGGTAGCGGCTGAATTTGAGCGTCCTGTTATGTTGTATTCCGTCGGAAAAGACTCTGCCGTTATGTTGCATCTAACCATGAAGGCATTTTATCCCGGAAAGCCTCCGTTTCCTTTGATGCACGTGGATACCACATGGAAATTTAAGGAAATGATAGCATTTCGTGACCAACTGATTGAAAAGTTAGGTCTGGAGTTATTGGTTTATATTAATCAGGACGGCGTTGAACAAGGGATTGGGCCTTTTACACACGGTAGTAAAAAACATACCGATGTGATGAAGACAGATGCACTCAAACAAGCCCTGGATAAGTATCAGTTTGATGCAGCTTTCGGTGGTGCACGTCGTGATGAAGAAAAATCTCGTGCTAAAGAGCGGGTCTATTCATTCCGTGATAAGAATCATCGTTGGGACCCTAAAAACCAACGCCCTGAATTATGGAATATCTATAATGGCAAAATTGATAAAGGCGAAAGTATTCGAGTATTCCCTCTATCTAACTGGACAGAGCTGGATATTTGGCAATACATCCATTTAGAAAATATCCCCATTGTACCTTTGTATTTTGCTAAAGAACGTCCAGTTGTTGAACGGGATGGCATGCTGATTATGGTTGATGATGACCGCATGCCTATTGGACCCGACGAGAAAATTGAAATGAAAAGAGTACGCTTCCGTACTTTAGGTTGTTATCCCTTAACCGGTGCAGTTGAGTCAACGGCCACTACGCTACCTGAAATTATTCAAGAGATGTTATTAACTACAACCTCTGAGCGTCAAGGACGCTTGATTGATCATGATCAATCAGGATCGATGGAACAGAAAAAGCGTGAAGGCTACTTCTAAGCAAAGTCTAGTCACTGTATATATAACAAGAATTCCGAGAGAAATATGTCCCACCAATCCGATCTAATCAGTACTGATATTGATGCGTATCTAGCGCAACATGAAAACAAGGAGTTATTACGATTTTTAACCTGCGGTAATGTCGATGATGGCAAAAGTACACTGATCGGTCGTTTACTGCATGACTCTAAAATGATTTATGAAGATCAATTAGCAGCAGTTCAGGCGGACAGTGTTAAATCCGGTACAACCGGTGCAGGAAAGATTGACTTGGCTTTGCTGGTTGATGGTTTGCAAGCCGAACGTGAGCAGGGGATTACCATTGACGTTGCCTATCGTTATTTTTCAACCTCTACCCGCAAGTTTATTATTGCTGACACCCCAGGGCATGAGCAATATACCCGTAACATGGCAACGGGTGCTTCTACCTGTGATTTAGCCATTATTTTGATTGATGCCCGTTATGGAGTACAAACGCAAACCAAGCGTCATAGTTTTATTGCCTCCTTGTTAGGTATTCGTCATATCATTGTAGCCATTAACAAGATGGATTTAGTAGCTTACAGTGAAGACACCTTTAACAAAATAAAACAGGACTACCTGGCGTTTACGGATACTCTGGATTTAAACGATATTCATTTTATTCCTATGTCCGCATTGGATGGTGATAACGTAGTTAACCCCAGCGAAAATATGCCCTGGTTTACCGGGTATCCCTTAATGGAAGCACTGAATAGCGTTGAAATTGCTAATGACCATAACTTTACTGATGCACGTTTTCCGGTGCAATATGTAAATCGGCCTAATCTGGATTTTCGTGGTTTTTGCGGTACGGTAGCGTCAGGTATCTTTAAAAAGGGAGACCTGATTACGGCCTTACCGTCTGGTAAAAGTAGCAAAATTAAAGCGATTGTCACCTATGACGGTGATCTTGAAGAAGCACATCCACCAATGGCGGTAACCTTAACATTGGAAGATGAAATTGACATCAGTCGTGGCGATATATTGGTTGGTAAAGAAAGTCAGGCGCCGACAGTCGATGACAAGTTTAAAGCAACCATTGTCTGGATGGCTGAACAAACTTTAGTGCCGGGTCGCCAGTACACCTTTAAACTGGGAACGCGGAGTGTTTCAGGTTCTGTTGCCTTGATTCATCATCGAATTGATGTGAATACATTAGAGCATCATGATGCGATTCAACTTAAGTTAAATGAAATTGCATCTTGCACCGTAACGGTTAATGCCCCCGTGGTATTTGATGCCTACAAAGTTAATAAAGGCACTGGTGCTTTTATTATTATTGATCGTTTAACCAATGGTACTGTCGGTGCGGGTATGATTACCGGCATCAGTGAGTCTGAAAATCAACTGCCAGTCAGTTTGGAAGAGCGTGCGGCACGCTATGGTCAAAAGCCCGTTGCTATTGCTGTTATTGGTGTAAACAATTCTGAAAACGCCTACAAACTCGAAAGAAAACTGTTTGATAATGGTCATGCAATTACAGTCCTGGAAAACTCAGAGACTGCCTTGATTCATGCTATTAAAAATGCTGGTTTGATCTGTTTATGCGTCACTGATCGTACTGATATTGCCGACATTACCTTTGATAGTGAACATCAGTCGATCGATGAGTTTTATACGGTACTAAAAGACCAAGCGATCGTTTATTAAAAACGAGCTTTTCCAAATAAATAACCTGTGACAGATACGAAACAGTTTTTCAGTAATGAAGGTGCTTTATCGACTGTTATATCCGGTTATCAAGCTCGATCAGCACAAATAGAAATGGCAGAGGCTATTGCTAATGCCATTTCCACAAAACAGCACTTAATCGCAGAAGCAGGCACGGGAACGGGTAAAACCTTTGCCTATTTAGTCCCTGCTATTCTATCCGGCAAAAAGACCATTATTTCAACGGGGACTAAGAACCTTCAGGATCAGTTATTTAATAAAGATCTGCCAGTAATACGTAAGGCTATGAAAAAGCCTTTCCTTGCCGCGTTATTAAAAGGGCGAAGTAATTATTTATGCACGTATCGCTTACAAAATGCCTTAACCTCAACCATCGGTTTTACTAAGGAAGACGCGGGGGCCTTAGCAAAAATAAGCGCCTGGGCTAAACGCACTCAGGTAGGTGACATTGCTGAAATGTCGGGTGTTACAGAAGGTGATCCTATCTGGTATCAAGCCACCTCTACCCCGGATAATTGCCTTGGACAGGACTGTCCTGATTATGCCGATTGCTATTTGGTTAAAGCTCGAAAAAATGCCCAGGAAGCCGATATCATTGTCGTTAATCACCATCTGTTATGTGCGGACTGGTCAATACGGGATAATGGCTTTGGGGAGTTATTACCCACGGCTGAAGTGGTTGTGATTGATGAAGCCCATCAACTCGCTGATACCGCCTCGAACTTCTTGGGTGTTAATCTAGGGGCAAAGCAACTGAGTGATTTAGCTCAAGATGCCTTAATGGAATACTTTAAAGATGCTACTGACTTGCCTGCTTTACGTACCGCCTGTGAAGATCTTGAACATGAGATTAAAGATTTAAGGCTGGCGTTTGGTGTTGAGCTTAAACGGGGTGACTGGCAAGAAATTGACAATAATCCAAAGATATTGGGTGGCTTGAATGCCTTAAAAGAGCAATTGCAACGAGTAACTGATCAACTCAATCTTGCTTCCGTTAAAACCAAAGCTCTGGATTCCTGTTTTAAACGTGCTGAAGACTTATTACAGAAACTCAAGCTGATTATGGATGAGAAGGGCGGTAAATGGATACGCTGGTATGAGATACACCGAAAGACCTTTACCTTAAGCCTAACGCCTTTAGATATTGCTTCTGAGTTTCGGCAATTTATGCAACAACATCAAGCGGCCTGGATCTTTACCTCAGCGACGTTAAGCATTGCCAATGGCTTTGACTATTTTGCAAATAACCTGGGTTTAAGTCAGGCGGCCAGTGAGAGCTGGGGTAGCCCCTTTGATTATCCTAATCAATCGCTGTTTTATCATCCCAAGGGGTTGCCTCAGCCTAATGACCCTAACTTTATCCCCTTGATCATTGAGTTTGTCTTACCGGTTTTAAAAGCCAGTCAGGGCAGAGCCTTCTTTTTATTCACCAGTCATAGGGCACTCAATCAAGCCGCAGAGATCTTAGGCAAAGAGTTAAAATATCCGCTACTGATACAGGGTAGTCGCCCTAAAGCTTTACTGCTTGAACAGTTTAAAGAGGCAGGTAATGCGGTGTTATTAGGAACCTCCAGCTTTTGGGAAGGGGTTGATGTCAGAGGAGAGGCCTTATCCTGTGTCATTATCGATAAACTTCCTTTTGCTTCGCCTGGCGATCCGGTATTAAAAGCGCGTTTAGACGCCATGACCCAGCAAGGTAAAAATCCTTTCTTTGAATATCAATTACCCACAGCAGTGATCGCTTTACGACAAGGTATCGGTCGATTGATTCGTGATGTTACCGATAGAGGGGTGTTAATGGTGTGTGATCCCCGCTTATTAAAACGTTCTTATGGGCAATTGTTTTTAGACAGTGTGCCGCCGATGAGTCGAACCCGCAATATAGAAGACGTAGAAACCTTTTTTCAGAAGGAAGTTAAAGAATGAAAGTGTTAGCCGTAGAAACCTCTACTGATGCCTGTTCAGCAGCATTGTTTATTGATGGTGTTGTTACAGAGCGTTTTGAGTTAACCCCCAAAGAGCATACCCGGTTAATTTTGCCCATGATAGACAACTTAATGTCTGAGGCTGGTTTAAGACCTCAACAACTGGATGCTCTAGCGTTTAGTTGTGGACCGGGGTCATTTACCGGGGTAAGAATCGCTACGGGCGTTATTCAGGGTATCGCATTAGGTGCTGATTTACCTGTTGTGCCTGTATCAACGCTGGCGGCGATTGCTTTAAGCTTCTTTGATGCATATGCACCTGAGCAGAGAGTTCAAGATAACTTTGCCATCAATCCGGTTGCCTATACTGCAATGGATGCACGGATGGGTGAGATATTTTGGGGCGTTTATCAACAAGATGAAACAGGGTTGGTTAATCTGCTGGGAAAGAAAGCTGTGACACCGGCAGTTGGTATTGAGTTTCCTGAATTAATAGGTGTGGGCGTGGGGTCTGGTTGGGGTGTTTATAAGGATGAGCTACTCAGTCGCTTGAATGGGCTTGTGGATCGATGTGAGGTTAATCATTTGCCTAGAGCCAGTGCCATTGTTCGCTTAGGTGTACGGGACTTTGAAAAAGGTTTGGCTGTTCCGGTTGAACAGGCTATGCCGGTTTATTTGCGCGATAAAGTGGCACAGAATGAAGTAGAAAGGCAAGCTCAAAAACAAAAGTAAGGCATAGGTAAAACTATATCGTTAACTGAGGTTGAACAAGGAAAAACCATCAATTGACATAAAAGATCATCTGACCTATTCTAAAAGTATCATTTGATCTTTTGAGTATTAACCCATGCAACTTGTTACCCCTGAGAAAATTGCTTCTGTCATGGCGCTGCAATCAATACCTCACTCCTTTGCAGAACTCGATGACTTGGTTGCAAAAGGTCTGCCCAAAGAAGCACTTAAAGCCAGTATTCAACATGTATGTAAAAACACTGGCGATCAAAAACTGTTATTACATCGAATCATTCCAGAAGCAACCTATAAGCGCCGCAAAGAATATCTATCTGCAGAAGAATCTGCCCGCGCGGAACGCTTGGCTAGAGTTTTTGCTACAGCCGATTATGTATGGGATTCTGAAGAAGATGCCAGAACATTTTTAACTACAGAACATGCGATGTTACAAGGACGCACGCCACTGGATGTTTCTATGACTGAATTAGGTGCCAGGCGTGTAGAAGAGTTACTTTGGAAACTCTATTACGGACTTTCAGCTTAGTGCGAATTTACCGAATTGCAGATGGAAGACATCCAACCTGGGATGGCACGGGTGCTGCACGCATCGGTGGCAGATGGAACAGTCCTGGTCGACCTGTTATTTATGGGGCATTAAGTTATTCTTGCGCTATGCTAGAAATTTTGGCTCATGCGGGAATCGGACGACTCCCCACTACCCATTGCGTTGTCATCGCAGAAATACCTGAGTCTATTTCTATTGAGCGTTGTGAAGACAATTCTCTACCAGAGCATTGGAATACTGAAAACAGTGCAAGCGCTAAATTGTTTGGTGACCAATGGCTTAAAGAATCCAGAACTTCAATACTGCTAGTACCGGCAGTCATAGCCAAATTTGAATGGAACGCTTTGATCAATCCCTTACACCCGGATTTCAGTTTGATAAAGACATCCTTGCCTGAACCAGTCATTTGGGACAAACGCTTGTTTAGTAGCATTATTTAATAGCTTGTTGGATTACAAAATTTGATGGTTAATAACCGTAACTTGACGTTTTTTGAAGAAGAGGTGAATAATTTGGATCATTGGGCTGATGATCTTAAATACGGCTTGGAGCAAAGCATAAAAGAGACTGATCAGCAAATTAAACAAGTGCGTCGTAATGCAAAAATTGCCGCTACCCTTGAAGAAAAACTATCCTTGCAAAACCAACAACATGAGCTAGAGCGAACCCGCAACAAACAACGTAGAGAGTTGTTTGATCGGCAAGACGAAGTGGACGAGCGCAGAGAAGCATTAATAGAACAGCTTGAAAGTAAGCTTAATCAGCAATTGTATACAGAAGATTTGTTTGTTATAACTTGGAGTTTATAATGAATGATCGGAGTAAAAAGAACAAATAAAAATTTACCAACTAGGTAAATCCATATAAAATACATTCCTCATTCATGCAAATTAATTACCTAGATGAAAAGCTCAGTAAGCTTTGTTTAAACAAGAAAGAAGCTGAGAAAAAATTAGGCTCCGACTGTGCAAAAAAATTGCGCTCCCGTTGGAGTGATATAGAAGCCGCTACAAATGTCTCCGAACTTACAGCGGGTCATCCTCATCCGCTAGAGCCAGATAGTTTAAGAGAGTTTTCTGTAGAACTAGCTGATGGTAAGCGCTTGGTGTTTAAGCCAGATCATGAGCCGATACCATTAAATAATAATAACACTACGGATTGGGCGAAAGTGACAGCCATAACCATTGTTTACATTGGTGATTATCACAAGCCTAAACAGAAGAGGAAATAATCATGACTAACCCACAAACTGCGTTGTATCCAGATTGGGTCTCACCGCCAGGTGAAACCATTACAGATTTACTTGAAGAAAAAGATTGGACGCAATTAGAACTCGCTGGGCGACTAGGCTACAACAAAAAACACCTTAATCAATTAATTAAAGGTAAAGCCGCGTTGACTGAAGATGCGGCGTTGCGATTAGAGCGTGTATTAGGTTCAACAGCCAGTTTTTGGCTTAATAGAGAAGCTAAATATCGCGAACACTTGGCACGAATAGAAGTGCAAGAGCTTAATCAAAGATCGATAACTTGGCTTGATAAGTTACCCTTAAACGAATTAAAAAAAGCAGGCGTTATTCCTAATGAGCGAATAACAGCAAAAGCTAAACCAGACCTGGTTGAACAGTTATTACGCTTTTTTGGTGTAGCATCTCCCGAGCAATGGCAAGAGCATTATGAAACCGGAATGCAGTTAGCTTTTCGACGTACTCGTGCAACGCAGTCTGATATTGGGGCCATTTCTGCTTGGTTACGTTTAGGGGAAATCGAAGTTGAGAAACTAGACAGCCCTCACTACAGCCAAAGTGAATTTAAAAGAGCATTGCAGCGTATTCGTGAATATACAATGCAATCTCCAGAGGTTTTTGAACCCGAGATGCGTCGTTTATGTCATGAAGCGGGAGTTGTTTTTGTTATGGTGCCAGCAATACCCAAAGCACATGTTAGCGGTGTTGCACGCTGGTTAAATCCACATAAACCACTTATTCAACTATCGCTCTATGGCAAAACCAACGATAAATTCTGGTTCACTTTCTTTCATGAAGCCGCACATATTTTGTTACATGCGGATGGAAAAAAAACCATTTACTTGGATGACTTAAATTCCGATTGCCAAGATCCCCAAGAAGAACAGGCAAATCAATGGGCGAGAGATTTTTTAATCCCTGTTCAATATCATGACAGATTATCAACTTTACGTAACAAAGAGGCCGTAAAAAACTTTTCTGAAGAAATTGGTATTCATGCTGGCATTATTGTAGGTCGATTACAACACGATAAGGTTATTGAACCCTCTTGGATGAACGATTTGAAAGTTAGCTTTCAATTGGGAAATTCAAATACATCGACAAGTTGACAGGCTTAACAAAAAAGCCTCGATGACTCCATCGAGGCTTTTTGCCGACCAAGTATCCCTAATCCGATTTAATTATCGTTTGATTATAAGCAATTGACAAGCCATAACTAAAAAACACGAGCATAACGCATGAGTAAAACCAAACTGGAACTGACTTGGATAGGCAAGGATAAACGCCCTAAGCTGGAGCCGCGTATCTTATTAGAAGATCCCAGCTTGTCGTATCATGCAAAACAGCGGGTTAATGAGTGTGACCAGTTCGATAATAAGTTAATATTTGGTGATAATCTGCTGGCTTTAAAGGCGTTGGAACAAGAGTATGCGGGTAAAGTAAAGTGTGTGTTTATTGATCCGCCTTACAATACCGGCAGTGCTTTTACTCACTATGATGATGGTTTGGAGCATTCAATCTGGCTGTCGTTAATACGTGACCGTTTGGAGATTATCCGTTCATTATTGTCAGACGATGGTTCTTTGTGGATTACCATTGATGACAATGAAGCTCATTATTTGAAAGTGTTGTGTGATGAGGTGTTTGGGAGGAGGAATTTTATTGGTAATGCAATTTGGGAAAAAGCTGATAGTCCTCGAATGGATGCACAATTTTATTCGGTACGACATGATCATTTGTTGACATACGCTAAAGAAATTTCTTGTACACAATGGAATAGATTGGCAAGTGAAATAGCTAGTCATTATGATAAAGTTGATGATTTAGGAAGAAGGTACTATTTGAAGCCATTGCGTGCTATGGGGGGGCAAGGTGATTCTCGTACAGCAAGGCCAACTTTATATTACCCTTTAATAGCACCAGATGGTTCAGAGGTTTATCCAAAACGTCAAGATGGTACGGATGGAGCTTGGCGCTGGAGTAAAATAAAAGTTGAAAATGAGAGTGAAAGAATCGATTGGATTAGTGGAAAAAATGGATGGTCGGCAAATTACAGGATTTATGGAGAAGAAAACTCTACAAGACCACCCGAAACAATTTGGGTTCATAGTGAGGTTGGTAGTAACCGAACATCTAAAGCAGAAGTAAAAGCACTGTTTCCAGATGTAATTCCATTTGGAACTCCCAAGCCTGAATATTTACTCCAGAGAATTATATCAATAGCCACCAACCCCGGCGATCTAGTCCTAGACTCTTTCGCAGGCTCTGGCACCACGGGTGCAGTCGCCCATAAAATGGGTAGACGCTGGATCATGATAGAACTCGGCGAACATTGCCACACGCATATAATCCCGCGTCTTAAAAAAGTCATTGACGGTGAAGATCAAGGCGGAATATCAAAAGCCGTTAACTGGCAAGGTGGCGGTGGCTTTCGGTATTACAGCTTGGCTCCATCTTTATTAGAACAAGACCGTTGGGGTAACTGGGTCGTTAATAAAAACTATAATCCAACGATGTTAGCTGAAGCCTTATGTAAGTTAGAGGGTTTTACCTCTGCACCTTCTGAGACGCAATGGTGGAATCATGGCTATTCCTCAGAGCATGATTTTATTTATGTCACCACTCAAAACTTATCGACTCAGCAATTACAAGAATTGTCAGACGAGGTAGGAAGTGATCGTTCTTTACTAGTGTGTTGCACAGCGTTTCGGGGTAAAGCAGATCAATTTCCGAATCTGACCTTAAAGAAAATCCCCAAGATGGTATTGTCTCGTTGTGAATGGGGACATGATGATTACAGTTTAAATGTGGCAAACTTGCCAATGGCTCAACCTGAACCGGAACCGATAGTGGAAAAGCCAAAGAAGGTGAGTCTTAAACAAGCCAACACAGCACAACATGATCTCTTTGGAAAAGAGCCATGACACGAAGAATCATTATTATTGCTGGTCCTAATGGTGCGGGTAAAACGACATTTGCTCGTGCGTTTTTACCCCAAGAAGCACGCTGTCAACGTTTTATCAATGCAGATTTGATTGCCGCTGGATTGTCACCGTTTGCACCTGAAATAATGGCAATTAAGGCCGGTCGATTGATGTTGCAGGAGATTGCTAGTTGTGTTGCACAGCAGGAATCTTTTGCTTTTGAAACCACCTTGTCTGGTTTAGCTTATTTACGTCATATAAGAAAATGGCAGGAACAGGGTTACCAAGTTAGCTTGTATTTTTTAAGTTTACCTACGGTTGAAGTGGCAATTGAGCGGGTTGCTTTTAGGGTTCAGCAAGGTGGTCATCATATTCCGGAAAATGTTATTCGCCGCCGATTTGCTGCGGGTCGTGAAAATTTTGAATATCAGTATAGTTCCATCGTAAATGACTGGGCGTTATATGACAATGCCGGTGAAGAACCGTTACTGATTGAATGGGGAGAAAACTAATGAAAGCAATTGAATTGCAACGGGCTAAAAATCCTGACTTGATTGCCTCTGTTACTGCCATTAAGCGAGCAGCACAGTTGGCAAGGCAAACAGCAATACAAACCAATACGGCTATTGTCGTAATCAAGGATGGTGTGTTATGTAGAATTTCTGCGGAAGAACTTAAGCAGCAGGCACTTACATGAGTCAGAAAATTGTTCAAATGGATGTCGGGTAATATGATGACAATGGATGATTGGTTAAAACGCATTCGCTTAGGCGAAGATTCCACCTTGGAGTTTAAGCGGGTGATAATGCGCAGTCCGTCTAAAGTGGAGGCACCGCACCCCGATAGTTTAGCGGATGAATTAGCGGCGATGGCGAATGCTAATGGTGGCACTTTAATATTAGGTGTGGATGATAGTAAAGCCGTCATCGGTATTGCTTATGATGCTTTAGATGCCGTTGAAAAATGGTTAGCTGA
>CAIPPE010000231.1 GCA_903866825.1 uncultured Methylococcaceae bacterium | reverse complement strand
TTGAAAAAGGATTTCATTCTGAATTTCAGGATGATAAGGGAATCGACAAGACTGATACAAAGCTTCTGTATTAGCGATTAAATGACCATTAACTCGAACCGGAAACTCATTTGACATATTTGAAAAACCACCAAATTCCTCTTTAACCTTACAAAATACACAAACTTCATTTAAACGATATATTGACTCTACCTGAACAATTTCTAAACTCATATAATCACCACATAACTAAAGAACTTAGCCGACCTGCTAGGTCAGCGAAGTTAGTTATGTTAGAGGTGATGTGCGACAGGATAGGTCGACATTAGATATCAATCACGAAAAAATCTTAGGCATTCCAGGGATTGCTTTTCCGGTCAATTATGAGTTATGTATTTATTGAATCAATAATATAGTCATGTCAATGGGAGGAGTTTAAATGTTCATTTTTGCTAAAACAGGTGGTTTTTATTTAGATGCTCTTTGAGATGTTATTGAATGACGGCTTTAAATAAGAAAAGGTGGTTGGGCTTCACTGGAAAAGTTGACAGGTTTTGATAAGAATTTGCAGCTAACAACTCAGTTAAAGTTTGATAAACGCAAGAAGCATACAAAGTGTTTTTATGCGCCTAAAAGATCAAGGATAATCGCTGCTATTGCAGGTGTTAATGAGCTTTAAGGAGATGTCGCACTGTCTGAGGTTGCGTCTTACCTAATTTCAAACGTGGTAAAAACCTCATCGATTTCAATATCAATAAACTCAACCTGATCGACACGGGCAGTAATTGGGCCTTTATGACTCCATTCAATTAACTGATTAATCGGGTCATGATCAGCTTCAGCTACTATCTCAACCCGTCCATCAGGCAAATTCCTGGCAAAACCATTAACACCCAGTTGCTTAGCCTTCTTTTGAGTAAAGTAACGGAAATAGACCCCTTGTACCCGACCTGAGATTAATAACTTAATTCGACGCGCCATGCTTTATTTTCCAACAATAATGAATTTTTGGATTTCGAGAAAAATCTTCTGGAATGCTCTTAGCAGTAATATCCTCAACATCGAATTCAGCCAAGGCCTCGGTGTCCATTTTAAATCGTCTAAAGTTAGTCGAGAAATATAATATACCACCCGTCTTTAACAAGCTCACCGCATTTTTAATCAACTGTACATGATCAATCTGGATATCAAACACATCGTCCATTCGCTTTGAATTAGAAAATGTCGGCGGATCAAGAAAGATCAAATCATAATGCTGACTATCGGCTTGACTCGCTTGATTAGCCAACCATTCCAGACAATCAGCCTGAATAAACGTATGCTCACCCGAATGAGTGTTTAACGCCATATTATTCTTAGCCCATTGCAGATAGGTATTCGACATATCCACGGTCGTAGTCGATTTAGCGCCTCCCACAGCCGCATGAACCGTTGCACTGCCTGTATAAGCAAACAGATTTAAAAAGCGCTTATCTTTAGCTTCTTTTTGAAGCTGTAAGCGGATAGGTCGATGATCGAGAAACAGCCCCGTATCCAGATAATCTTCAAAGTTAACTAATAACTTACAGCCGCCTTCTTCAATAACATGAAACCGACCCTGATTATCATGTTTCTCATATTGATCGGTGCTTCTTTGTTTTCGACGAATTTTTAAGAAAACCTGCTCACGGTTAACGCCCAATACGTTTGGAATTTCTGCCAGTAAACCGGCTAAACGTTGATCTGCTTTATGTTGATCAATCGTTTTAGGCGGCTCATATTCCTGAACATTAACCCAGGTTTCTTCACCCTGATAAATATCCACAGCCGCTGAATAATCCGGTAAATCAGCATCATAAACCCGATAGCAAGTGACCTGATGTTGCTTTGCCCATTTCGATAACTTCTTGATATTTTTCTTTAGTCTATTAGCAAAATCAACTGCCCCAACTGCACTCTCATGATGAGGGCTAATCTTAACCTCGTCATGAGTCGAATCATGCTCTAAATCGGCAACAGGGCTTAATGCAGGTTGTGGAGCCGTACCAATGGCCATAACCTGGGCAATACGTTCTTCCTGATTTCTGGCTTTAGGGATAAAAAAGTTATTTTCTTCAATGTTAAAGCGCAATAACTTACACTCAAGCGCTCCATTGAATAGCGTAATCGGTTTCTGTGAACGGATACCCAAGCGAAAACCCAGTTCAGGATTACTGATAATCATCGCAGCTTTCCAACCGACGAATCGAGTCTTTAAGGTGTTACCAAACTTGACATATAACTCTGCAGTTTCTTCCTCATCGCCTAAGCGCTCACCATAAGGCGGATTGCAGATTAATAAACCACGCGGCCAACTATCAGCAGGCTTGGCTTCTTCAATATCCCGACGCTCAACATGAATCTTGTTTTGTAAGCCCGCATTAGCAATATGTTGCAATGCCGTATTAACGGTATGACGATCTTGATCAAAACCGACAATAATAGGCAACTTTTCTAAACCGACTTTTCGACGCTGTAACGCTTCCATACGCAGCTTCTTCCAGCATTCGGCATCGTGTTTTTTCCAGCCTGTAAAGCCATAGTACTCGCGCAATAGACCGGGGGCATAATCGGCGGCAATCATTGCGGCTTCAAGTAATAAGGTGCCTGAGCCACACATAGGATCAATGAGAGAAGCCTTCTGTTTAGCCATTTCAGGCCAACCACACCGTAACAACATCGCTGCTGCCAGATTTTCTTTCATAGGGGCTTTAATGTTTACATCACGATAACCACGACGATGCAAACTCTCACCCGAAAGATCCAGACTCAGTTGGGCTTGCTCACCTTGCAGATAAACATTAATGCGAATATTCGGTTGTTCGGTATCAATACTGGGACGCTTTTGAAACCTCTCACGCATCTGATCTACAATCGCATCTTTTACTTTTAAAGCGCCAAAATGGGTATTGTTAATCGCTTCAGAATTTTTTGCACTAAACGACACTGCAAAGGTATCTTCAGGATTAATATGCTCAAACCAATTGATTTGTTGCACACCTTTGTAAAGATCGTCTTGCGTTTTAACAGTAAAAGAACTTAATACCAATAAAATTCGATTGGCTGTTCTAGACCATAAGCAGGCACGGTAAGCGGTTTCAAGATCACCCTGAAAAGCCACACCTGCCATGGTCGCCTTGATATCATTAATACCCAGCGACTTAAGCTCGTCGGTAAGGATAGTTTCCATCGCCTTAGGCGTTGTGGCAAATAATTGATAAGTGGGCATAATGTGAGGTGTGGTATTAAATAAAAAAGGCGTAAGACCCAGACTAATTGCCTGAGGTCTTACGCCTTTGTGAAGCGTACTTATTGAATTTTGATTAACTCAACTTCAAAGATTAAGGTTGCATTAGGGGCAATAACGCCGCCAGCACCATGCTCACCATAAGCCAGTTCAGAAGGAATAAAAAAACGATACTTTGCGCCTTCAGTCATTAATTGCACGCCCTGAGTCCAACCCGGGATGACGCGATTTAAAGGAAATGAGGTAGGTGATCCACGACCGTAAGAACTATCAAACTCAGTTCCATCAATCGTTGTGCCTTTATAGTGTACAGTTACGTTATCAGTTGCCTTAGGTGAAACGGTACCGGTTCCTTTGGTTAAAATCTCATATTGCAAACCAGTGTCTGTCGTTACAATATTCGGTTTTTTAGCATTTTCTGCTAAGAAAGCAACACCTGCAGCTTTATTCTCTTCTGGTGAAGTGGCATTTGCCATTGAAAACATAGTGATCCCTATAATAAAAACGGTGATAATTGAAATAACCTGAATTTGAATTTTTCTCACGAATTTGCCTTTTAGTAACGAAGAAAAAGATATTTTAACAAAAAATCGCCTTACATTTTCAATTGATTTTACAAGTATTCAACTGGCGTTGAAATTCCCTTGCTTTATAAGCCACTTTATCGGCGACCCGGTTTAATGAGGCATTATTTAAATACGCTTTACGCTGATAACCCCTCTGCCCTTCATGATAGGCAAGATAAAGGCCTTTTGCATCTGTTGTGGATATACCCAATTGCGCATGACTGGTATAACTATACCACCCTATAAAATCGACCGCATCCGTAAAGTCATCACGATCAGCCCACCAGCTTCCTGCATTTTCAACATAGTGATCCCAAGTATCATCCAAAGCCTGTGCATAACCATAAGCACTGCTCGGCCTAAACCAGGGAATAAAACCCAATAACCAGGTTCGAGGGGGTCTTGCATCCGCTACAAAGTGAGACTCCTGGTGCATAATAGCCATCTGCACATGAACCGGTATCCCCCACTTTTTATAAGATTCTTTAGCATCCTCATACCAATCTTCGTTTTCTTTAAACGTAGCACACAGGTTATCTGCATTTTTAGGGGGAAGCGCTGTACAAGCAGATAATAAAATGAGCGACAAGAGCATTAAACATTTTTTCATAAAAACATCAGCGGCATAAGGCTGTTTTAGCGCACCAATAACTGCTGAATAAACTCCATGATATTAATTATGTTTAATTGAAAGACAAAAAACGATTTATTCTAAACGATTACTCTTAAAAATCCATTAATTTAATGTATCAAATTAAGAAACAATGCATAAATACCAAGCATCATTGTCAACTATCTGTATCTCTACTATAGTTATTCTGCAGTATGAAGATCTATTCAACTTAATGAGGATTAACTCATGTGCACCGTAGCAAAAGATGTTTTAATTGCTGTACTCTTTGTAATAGGCTTAGTGGGCTATATTTCAGGAGAATTTATTATTTCATCAACTCTATTCGCCGTAGCCGCTATTGCAAGCTACATCAACGTCAATCAAAAGAAACACAAATCAAGTCAATATTCATGGGATTAAAATGGAAAATATAAACGTCCATGACTTTAGTCATGGACGTTTTTTTATTCGATACGCACTATGACTATTCAGACAAGGTAGTAATTGCCATTAGACGGGCCCCAGAACGCTGACGGAAACCCAGCAAGGGCGAAATCCCTTGAGCCAATAACCCGTTTGCCTGCGCTTCATTTAATAATACGTCGGTAGCAGGCTGCAAGACTTTCTCCCCATCCTGATCAAAGCTAAAAACCGGAATATCACCAAAATATAACTGTTCCTGGCGGCTGTCCCCTTGACTGGTTTTTATCAGAAAACGTGCCCCTATAAAAGCTGCATTTCCCCAAAGCAGTTCATCTGACTGAGGTATAGCAGGACATTCTTCAAACTCAAACGCATCAATCGGATCACGTTTATTACCATAGGGCAATCTCAATAAATAACGGGGATAAGCTAATATAACGCGGTCGGTGTTAACGTCTCTTAAGTATTGAACCCAACTTTTGACATTGGCAGACTCACCCAAGATAGAACTTTCAATCAACGCCTCGGCTACACCACCCAGGAAAGTTCCCCCTGAGGCTTTTGCCAAGTGACCGCAATACCTCAGCAAATCTTTATCATCGTCACTACCAGTAAAAGAATAATCACCGACTAATAAAACAGCCTGCTCATCATCATTCGACTGAACATGCTGAAGCAATCTTTGTTCAAAACCGAGATTGCCCTTTCTGATTTCAGCTAACAACTCCGATTGACTGATATCGACCAGATAAACGCTTTGTTCATCAGCCAGATCTTCATTAACCAAGGCTTCAGTAGCTCTCCAAAGCGCTTCTAAATTCTGAAAGTCAGGATTATGTAACAGGATTATTAGGAATTGACTTATCGTTGAATCAATCAATTTAATTAAAGCCTGATGTTGCGGATCAACTTCCTTCTTTACATGCGGAGAAATAAGCTGATTAATGAAGTGATCCACCGACTGGGTACTGCTGGCAGTATTGACCGATTTTTTGCCGAGTAAACGTTCCATAATATCGTCCTGACTTTCGCCGGACGCCTGAGGCTCAACCGATGTAAAAGCCTTTTCACTTTTCGTTTCAGATTGATAATATGCCTGTATTTTCGCCGCTGCCTGTGCAGCAGTAGCAGGGTTATTTAACTCCCTCTTTAATTTTTGCAAATCAGCGATTATCTGAACTTTTTCAAGCCAGGCATCAGGATGAAAATCATCTAACGTTTTAAACGTTAATGACAAACCAGAACCAATTTCAAGTAATGGGTTGACTTGAGTCATTACCTGATCAAAGTTATCCATATCAATCGCTCTAATTTTTCGCTGTTGCCAAGAACCAGCAGACTGACCCGAGAAATTTCCTAAAATATAAATGCGATACCCTTCACTGCTTTCATTCTTTTGCCCCGCTCCTTGAGTTTTAAAGCCCATCGTAAAATCAATTCTGCCTGACATGATAACCTCTGCTTGCCTAGAAAACTTTGTCGACAGACAATAACAGACAGCGCTATCAGTGACAAGTTTACGCGTCTTTCAATTACCAAATTGAGAGCAAACGAGACCTTGTTTATAGTAGATCAAGACCAGAACATGACAATAGCTGAAGCGATTGCACTCCGGGGTTTAGACTGCTTTCGCTTAACTTAATGAAACTGGGACTAGACAATCCCTATTCTTTGAGAGCTTGCGCCCCAATTCCCGGGTTCTGGTCTAAACACACCGGCACAGGCAGTACCACAAAAACGACAACACCCTTTATCATCGAGATTCCATTCAGACAGTTGATACCAATCCCGACCTATCAACAAGTTATGGCACTGATGACAATAAGTACTGTCTGCGGCTTTATCATGCGCATTACCAATATAAGTGTGATGGACACCATTTTTTAATGCAATTTGTCTCGCCATCAATAATGATTCAATAGGTGTAGATGGCTTATCACGCATTTTCCAGTCAGGATGAAATGCTGAAAAATGCAGCGGCACGTCAGGCCCCAGATTCTCGACTACCCATTCGGTCAATGCTTCAAGTTCGACTTCTGAGTCATTCTCACCAGGAATAAGGAGTGTGGTTATTTCCAGCCAGGTTGATGTTTCATGTTTGATATATTTCAGGGTTTCCAGGACAGATTCAAGATGTGAGCCGGTGATTTGATGATAAAACCGTTCAGTAAAGGCTTTTAGATCAATGTTAGCGGCATCCATCCATTGATAAAATTCAGTTCTGGGTTCTGCACACACATAACCAGCCGAAACTGCCACTGATTTTATACCCAGACTTCTACAGGCTTGTGCGGTATCAATGGCATATTCATGAAAAATGACCGGATCATTATAGGTATAAGCAACGCTATCACAACCCTGTTCCAGAGCGGCTCTGGCAATAGCATCAGGCGAAGCCTTGCTCATCAGGGTATCCATTTCTCGTGATTTACTGATATCCCAGTTCTGACAAAACTTACAGGCCAGATTACAACCCGCCGTTCCAAAAGAGAGTACCGGTGTACCGGGTAAAAAATGGTTCAGGGGCTTTTTTTCAATCGGATCAATCGCAAATCCACTGGAACGACCATAACTCGTCATAACTACCTCATTATCCAGATTTTGTCTGACAAAGCACAAGCCCCGCTGATCTTTATGAAGCGTACAAAAGCGTGGACAGAGATCACACTGAACACGACCCTCCCCTAAGTCATGCCAGTAGTGGGTTTTAACCGTATCATGGGTAATAAAAGTAGTCATTTTATGCTCCTGAAAGTCTTGCTAAATCACCCCACCCTTTACTGTTGAGGTCTTTTGTATGTGGCCAAGCAATTAGAGTAGAATGCGCTTTATTAAGCTGCAACGGTTTAAATGAGTTTTTCTATTACCTGGGAGCTTTTATCATGAACAGACAACCCGCAGTAGCAGGTACTTTTTATCCATCAGATCCAGAACAGCTTCATCAAATGCTGAGTCACTTTCTGGCTGATTATGAACCTGTTACGCACGTACCGAAAGCGATTATTGCCCCCCATGCGGGCTATATTTATTCAGGCTCTATTGCCGCCAGTGTCTATAGCCGACTAAAGGCCGCACGCGACCGCATTACTCGTGTTGTCATTATTGGGCCTTCTCACCGGGTTGGGTTCAAAGGGCTTGCGTTAAGTCATGCGCTTTCATTTATTACCCCCTTAGGTTCGGTACTCCTTGATCAAGAGGCATTAAATACGGTATCCCACCTGCCCTTTGTCGATTACCTTGAAGAAGCCCACCTCTATGAACATAGTCTGGAAGTTCAGTTACCCTTTCTTCAGGACATGCTATCTGACTTTAAAATTATACCCATCGTTGCGGGCGATGCCTCCCCTGAAGAAGTCAGTCAAGTGCTTGAAGCCTTATGGGGGGGTGATGAAACCCTCATTGTGATCAGTTCAGACTTAAGCCACTATCATGACTATACGACGGCAAGACAACAGGATAAAGCAACCAGTGACATCATAGAACATTTGCAATATGAACAATTTGAACCCGGATCAGCCTGCGGCAAAGTGCCTGTAAGTGGTCTGTTAAAGTACGCTAGAGAAAATAGCCTAAGCATTAAGACCATCGATCTACGTAATTCAGGGGATACGGCTGGCGATAAAAGCAGAGTGGTAGGGTATGGTGCTTATGTCATTGAATGAGATTAATCAACAACGTTTAATGGCGATAGCAAAGCATTCTATAGACAATGGTTTAACGACCGGTCGACCATTAAGCATCGAGTTAGCTGATTTTCCTGAGGAATTAACTGAACATCGCGCCAGCTTTGTTACTTTAGAGAAGAATCATCAATTACGAGGCTGTATTGGCATGTTAGAAGCTGTCAGACCACTGGTCAAAGATATTGCAGAAAATGCCTTTTCAGCCGCCTTTAGAGATCCTCGGTTTCCTCCTCTTTCAAGAGATGAATTTAAGGATATCGAGATTCATTTGTCTCTACTTACCGTTCCAGAACGATTACTCTTTACCTCAGAACAGGACTTAATCAATCAGCTTCAACCGGCTGTTGACGGTTTAATTTTGGAAGAAACTTATCATCGTGGCACTTTTTTACCTTCGGTATGGGAGCAATTACCAGCCCCAAAAACATTCCTTCGACATTTAAAACAAAAAGCAGGCCTACCGGCTGATTATTGGTCTGATAGCGTCAAGATTTATCGTTACCGGACAGAGGTTATAAGCTGATAAGATTATTTTAAATTAAAGATGCCTTTGGGTGCATTATCAAAAAGTGCATTGCATTCCGTTTCTAAAATGCCGCCAATAAGACTATTGCTTCTAAATGACGTTTTAGCGATGACTTCTGAAGCGCGAATATTAATTTGCCACCAATTCAGTTGTTGTAAATAAGGGATAGATGTTCCATAGAAGATGCGCCCGATGCCCGCCCATTGGATAGCACTCTGACACATTGAACAGGGTTCCGCCGTGGTATAAAGATCAAATTCACTCCAATCCACCGGATGATGCAATTCGGCACAACGATTAATAGCCACCATTTCACCGTGAAAAGTCGGATTAAGTGTGGACTGATTAAAGCCCTCAGCGATGATCTCACCAGTAGTCCTATTGACGATGATGGCTCCAAAGGGATATTGCGGTACATGTAAAGCCAACTCTATCGCCCTACGCATAAAGTCTTCATGAATGATTATTTCAGAGGGCATAAAATTTCTCCTTTGCATAGTAACAATATCATAGCTGACTGACATTGCTATGACGAAAATTTAAAAGTTAACTGACTATATCTAATTTTTCACTGCTCACCTTATCGAGTTATCAAACTAGTTCCTGAACGAAAACTCGCATTTTTCTCAACGTTAACGTTAGATTCTTGACGGATGCATTGGTTTTTCTTCTTTAAATACTTTGTTTTTCTGGCAGAACTACCCAAATCGGGAGCTTTGGTGCTTCTTAGGCAATTTCAGGACACAGGTATCCAAACAACGCCTTAACTCGTTGTTATTTTTTCTTTATGTGGTGACGTCATGCGGCTTTCTGGTAGGGGCCTCGCCGTCGTGCGGCTTTTTGTATTTCTTGCTCATGCACTACCACACCTAATCGTTGGACGTTGCGAGCCACGATGGCTAGAGCCACATAACGCTTGAAGCCGACGCTTGGCTTCATCTTTGGAGGTGGAATGCTTGAGCTTCTGAATGAGACGATAGCTTTTCTTGAGAGTGCGAAGAAGATGTCAACTCTGCCGCCATTCCGTCAACTCATGAGCATTGCAAAATTGGGCGCTGATTTGGATAGTTTTGCGGAGGGCATCCCATAACAGACTAATATCGGTAGGAAAATGTACATCTGTCTTGACTACAAAAGAGTCGCAGCGAGCCTTTAGGGGTTCTTCCGCTTTTTTTTAACAACTGATGTCCTGCGCTGACCACTTCCTGGTTAATTCGATCCAGAATTTCTGGCGTGAATAAGCTGATGTTGTCTCTGATTGTCTGGAATTCATAGCGTTTATCCGGCATCCAATCACTGTGACCCAACATCTGCCGGATCGTCTTATGTTCGTTGGCCAATTCTTGAAGACGATCATAATCTGCATCCAGTCCTAAGCGTAATACACCAAGATCCAGTATTTTCTATTGCTCCATGCCGGGGCGACAGGTCTTTATACTTACTTTGCCTTTCGCTCCAACCCGTTCAGGTAAAACGTCCTGAAGAATGGCGAAAACTCGTTCGCGTACGGACTTTTCTGTGTAAATAGACTGAAGTCCTCGTATTATCTGAGGGATATCGTCTCGGGATTTCGAATTGAAAACGATAGCGGAGATATCCACTTCGCCGAACTGCATTTGAGGTTGAATAAGGCGGCGCATAGCTTTTAGATCGACGAAGATTTTTTGATTTTATAGGTTCATGAGGGCATTTCCCACCAATATGAATGAAGCAACCGCTTTGGTAAACAATAAATCAATCGCTTAGCAATGTCGACTGAGTCTGTCCGAACACTTCTTCAATTCATCGAAATAATTATAACATATTGAAGCATAATACTTTATTGTGTTTTCTTTCAGCCACTAATTTATGTATTGCTCAATTTTAGTTTTCCAAACTTCATAACCCGACGCATTCAAATGAAGACCATCATAAGTATAAAGCTCATTTAACTGACCATTGAATGACAAGTCAGAATTTAAGTTTATGTAGGTTAAGCCATGCTGCTTAGCCAGTTGATCAAGACCTGAGTTAAGAACATTTATCTTATTAAGATTTTTTGTACAGACAACCGACAGTAACGTCCCATTACAAAATAATGTTGATTGAATATAAACTTGATGACCATGTTCTATTAATATTTTTACAATCTTTGAATAGTCCTCAAGTATGTCTGATGGTGAAACCCCTTTAAGTAAATCATTGATCCCTACCATAATAAAAGCTTTTTTCGCACCTACTGAAAGAATCCCATCCATTCTTGAAAGGATTCCATTAGCAGTGTCGCCACCAATACCACGATTTACAATTGAAGCATCAGGAAAAATTTCTGACCACTCTGCAATATCCGTTAAAGAATCTCCAATCATTACTATATTGGCTTTTCTATTGAAGGAAACAAAAATTTGTGCTTTCGCTTCAAGACCTCGGTCTGTAAATCCTGGTTTAGTTCCAAAATATGATTTAATTGATTGAACCAGATGGAAAGGAAAAGATTGATTCTTATTGTACTGAATGCCCCAGTTGAATCCACAAATCAACACCAATACAATGATGCCTAAATAATAAAATACCATACGCATTTATAACTCGTCAGTCCTAAGTTTTGTCGAATTTAACGTTGATAAAAACGCATGCATAATCATATTGATGAGGCATTGAAAGAATTTAAATACGCTAGGCGCGAAGATATCGGTTCGCCCTTGGCTGCAATTAACTTACGACTGACAAGGAACTAAGTGCCGTGATAATAGCCTCCTTTACTCTCTGTACTTGCCTTTTTAACGGGGACTACTACTTTCTTGGTTGGAACGATAACAGAAGTTGTTTTGCTAGCTATGACTGTTTCTGGCTTTTTAGCTTTTGATGGAGCCGTTGTCACTGAAGTTTTTTGGACTGATGTTTTCTGAACAGGCGCAACATGTGCAGCGCTTTTTAATGTTGAGCCTTTCTGAACGAACGTTACCGGAGCAGCACTTTTCAGTGTTGTGTTTTTCTGAACAACTGTTGGCAATCCTTTTTTGCTTGCTAGAGCCGCAACAACTGGCGTTGATTTTTTTCCAGCAGTTAAATTTGAGCTTACTGGCTTAATTATGCTTTTAGGCGCAACCGCAACAACCGCAGGTTTTTTTGCAGCCTCAACCTTATTAGGATTCTCAACGGTTTTCTTAACGATATCCTCAATAACAGGCTCTTCCTCTTGCACAGGAGCGACACCTTCATAGAGCGCTACAGGTGTTCCGTCTAAATCCTTAACCGCTTTATTCAAGGCAACTTGATCAAAATCGGGGATTTCACCGTTATTTGCTTTTTGGATAAGATCCAAAGCGATTGCGTAACGTTGGTCCTGGGTCTTTTCTTCGCCTTCAAGATCAGGATGCGCTTCAATATAGAGCGTATTATTTAACCAACCCACCTTAATAGGCTGTTTAACAATATAAACGGAGGTTCCTAAGGGTACTGAGTTGTATAAGGCTTCGATATCCTCAGGATACATACGCACACAACCATGGGTAATTTGCATCCCTATACCAAAAATCTTATCGATGTCAGTCCCGTGTATTCTGTAATCCCCAGGTAAATTCAGGTACAAGGCATAAGCCCCTAAAGGGTTATGAATACCTGGTGGCACAACTTCTGGTAATGGATCTCCATTGGCTGCGTGTTCACGACGAATCGATTCAGGGGGATGCCAGGAAGGATCTTTCACTTTTTTAGCAACCGTAGTTCTACCTAAAGGCGTTTGCCAATCTTGTCTACCAACCCCGTGTGCATAAGATCTAACAGTGCCAGGCTGATCTGCTGGATAATAATACATGCGGTATTCAGCAATATTTAAGGTAATACCCACATGTGGACTATCTGGCAAGATTCGCTTATTAGGTAAACGAATTACAGTGCCTTTCTTAATCAACCAGCGATCCAATTTTGGATTTAAGGTAACGATTTCGGTTTGCCCCAAGTTAAATCGTCTGGCAACATCCAATAAGGTTTGATCATGGTCTGCCGTCATGGTGAGAGTTTCTTCGGGGGAAAGCTCAATCACTCGATCCCCTTTTGTTGCTGGCAAATTATAAGTGGTAGCATGAGCGCTGCTCGTCAATACCAACAAAAAGACTGAACGAGCGATAAAGGTATGAATCTTCATTACGATAATTTTCTCAGGAACAAAACAAAAATAGTTAATTATAAACAATCTAAAATAGCACGTTTAACAGCATCCAGATCCGCTTCAATAGTTACTGGTTTAGCATCAGCACATTGTTGCATAGCAATTTCTGGGTCTTTAATCCCATTGCCTGTTAATGTACAGACAATCTTGCTACCTTCTGGAATCTTACCCGTGCCAATATCATTTAAAGCACCCGCTAAGGAGGTTGCAGAAGCGGGTTCACAAAAAATACCTTCAAACTGAGATAACATTTTTTGCGCCGCTAATATTTGTTGGTCAGTAAACTTATCAAACCAGCCACCTGACTCTTGTTGAGCCGCAATTGCAAAATCCCATGATTGCGGATTACCAATACGAATGGCAGTCGCTACAGTTTCTGGATTATCAATCTTGTGCCCAGCCAAAAAAGGTGCCGCACCCGCTGCTTGATAACCACACATCACTGGGCGATTGCCGCAAACGCGTTCTGTTGCATATTCCTTGTAGCCTTTCCAATAGGCAGAAATATTGCCAGCATTACCGACAGGTAAACAATGATAGTCAGGAGCAAAGCCCAATTCATCCACAATTTCAAAAGCAGCGGTTTTTTGACCTTCTAATCTAAACGGATTAATTGAGTTAACGATAGATACGGGGGCATGATTAGCAACTTCTTTAACCAATTCCATACCCTGGTCAAAATTGCCGTTAATTTGAATAATAGTTGCGTTATACATTAAGGTTTGAGCTAACTTGCCCAAAGCAATTTTACCTTCCGGTATCAATACAAATGCTTTAATGCCCGCACGTGCCGCATAGGCCGCCGCTGAGGCAGAGGTATTACCGGTTGATGCACAAATAATAGCCTGACTGCCAGCTTCTACGGCTTTAGTCACTGCCATCGTCATACCACGGTCTTTAAATGAACCAGTTGGATTGAGGCCTTCAAACTTGACATAGATATCAACGTCTTTGCCTATCATTCTGGGAATATTTTGTAATTGAATGAGTGGCGTATTGCCTTCACATAGACTGATAACACGCGTCGATTTACTAACAGGCAAACGGTCTCTATAACGTTCAATTAATCCAGTGTAATGTTTTTGCATAATAAGGTTTATTTATTTTCCAAAGTTTCTAAGCGAATGCGGTTTACTTTACCATTCACAGTGTCTAAAGCTTCGATTGCGGCAATCGCTGCATTCATTTCTTTTTCCAGAGTAATCTGAGTCAGCAGAATAATCGGTATCAATGTTTCATCGGGTAGTGCTTCTTTCTGAATAATGGCTTCAATACTAATGTCATGATCGGCAAGAATACGAGTGACATCCGCTAAAACACCTGGCTTATCTTCTGTACACAAACGTAAGTAATAGGATGTTTTGAAGTTATCGGGATGTAAAACCAGGATATCTGACAACGATTCCGCCTGAAAAGCTAAATGCGGCACCCGATTTTCAGGATCACTGGTTAGCGCCCTCGCGACATCAACTATGTCAGCAACTACAGCTGAAGCAGTCGGCTCGGCACCCGCACCAGGACCGTAATAAAGCGTATTGCCCACGGCATCACCTCTAACGACTATGGCATTCATAACGCCATTCACGTTGGCAATCAAACGGCGCTCAGGTATTAATGTGGGATGCACTCTTAGCTCAATGCCTTCAGGTGTTTTTCTGGCAATTCCCAAATGTTTTATGCGATAGCCGAGTCGTTCTGCATATTCAACATCCAAGCGGGTAATACGACTGATCCCTTCAGTGTAGATTTTATCAAACTGTAGCGGAATCCCAAAAGCAATTGAGGCTAAGATGGTTAATTTGTGTGCGGCATCTATACCTTCCACGTCAAACGTAGGATCTGCTTCGGCATAGCCCAGAGCTTGTGCTTCTGCCAATACATCATCAAAATCACGGCCTTTATCACGCATTTCTGTCAGAATAAAGTTGCCGGTGCCATTGATAATACCGGCTAACCATTCAATTTCATTGCCAGCCAACCCTTCCCGAATGGCTTTAATGATAGGAATGCCACCCGCAACTGCCGCTTCAAAAGCCACGATAACGCCTTTTTCACTGGCTTTAGCAAATATTTCGTTACCGTATAAAGCAATCAGTGACTTATTGGCAGTGACGACGTGCTTGCCATTTTCCAGTGCTTTTAAGATCCAGTCTTTAACAACACCGCCACCGCCAATCAACTCCACCACTATCTCAATTTCGGGATCATTAATGATATCTGTCGGATCAGTGCTTAAAATGATACCATCGGTGTCACAAATCCGGGCTTTAGTTAAGTCCTTTGCAGCAGCGCGGGTAATAATGATTTCTCTGCCTGCACGTCGAGCAATTTCTGAAGCATTACGCTTTAATACATTGACTGTACCACCACCGACTGTGCCCAGTCCTAATATACCTACTTTTACCGGTTTCAAATTAAGCTCCAGTTAAACACATTCACGACCAAATTGACTCAGGGTAGAACTTAAATCACACCGTCTTTTTTCATCATTAAGCGAATCCCTCTGACAGCTTGACGGGTACGGTGTTCATTTTCAATTAAACCAAAACGGACATGGTCATCACCATAATTACCAAAACCAATACCCGGCGCAACCGCCACTTTCGCTTCTAGCAATAACTTCTTAGAAAACTCTAAAGAACCCATGTCTTTATAAGCTTCTGGTATTTTTGCCCATACAAACATGGTCGCTTTCGGTTTTTGCACAGGCCATCCGGCTGCGGTCAATCCATCACATAAGACATCTCGACGCTTTCTGTACATTTCAGCAATTTCATGTACACAGTCTTGTGGTCCTTCTAAAGCGGCAATCGCTGCGATCTGAATCGGTGCAAAGGTGCCGTAATCCAGATAAGATTTAATTCTTGCCAACGCAGAAACCAAGTCCTTATTGCCACACATAAAGCCCACACGCCAGCCTGGCATGTTGTAACTTTTGGACATCGAGAAAAACTCAACGGCAATATCTTTTGCGCCTTCCACTTGAAGTATTGAAGGCGTCACGTAACCATCAAATACGATATCGGCATAAGCAATATCTTGAACAACCCAAATGTTGTGCTCTTTAGCAACGGCAATGATTTTCTCAAAGAAATCCAGTTCTACGCATTGGGTTGTCGGATTGCCTGGGAAATTAAGAATCAGCATTTTGGGCTTGGGCCATGAATCGACAATAGCCTTTTGCAATTCTTCAAAAAAATCTCCACCTGGAATCATCGGTACGTGACGTAAATCTGCACCCGCGATAACAACACCATAAGGATGAATTGGATAAGCCGGATTAGGCACCAGTACGACATCACCAGGCCCTAAGGTCGCTAATGCTAAATGCGCCAAACCTTCTTTTGAACCAATCGTGACAATAGCTTCGGTTTCTGGGTCCAAATCGACATCAAAGCGGGTTTTGTACCAGTTACAAATCGCTTTTCTCAATCGGGGAATCCCTTTAGAGACTGAATAACGATGAGTATCAGGGCGATGCACCGCTTCTATTAATTTATCAACGATATGTTGGGGCGTGGGCTGGTCAGGATTACCCATACCAAAATCAATAATATCCTCTCCTGCTGCACGGGCTTTGGCTTTTAAATCATTAACAATATTAAAAACGTAGGGAGGTAAACGACTTATTCTATGAAATTCTTGCATTACGAGCTCTTGAACAACCTAAGTATGAGTAATGTTAAAAAAACGTAGCTTCCCGGCAAACAATCTTAGAAACAGACCACGCCAATCATTAACTATCGCAAATGATGAGAAGTTACAAAAAAACTGCTTAAATTACTGGTGTTAAACACTTCTGTCAAATTTAACAGAAAAAATACCGAAATTATTAATGAATGCTATTGCTTCATACCTAAATCAATAGCCCGCTTTAAGGCCAACACCTGCTCAACGCGTGCTAAATCTTCTGGCGTATCGACACCGGCTTGTGGCGTTTTGTCGACCACTTTAACCATGATGGCTTCGCCGTGCCATAATATTCTGAGTTGCTCCAATGCTTCAATCGATTCAAGTATTGAGGACTCCCAGGCACAGTAACGTTGTAAAAAGTCGACCGTGTAGGCATACATTCCAATATGACGGAGGTAAGCGATACGACCAGTGGGTAATGCATCCGATTGACCGAAGCTATCCCGCTCCCAAGGAATCGGCGCCCGACTAAAATAAAGCGCATAACCGGCTTTATTTAAGACGACTTTAACGGCATTAGGATTAAATATCTCATCTGAATCAAGGATATTTGCGGCCAATGTCGCTATTCCTGCTAGTTGTTGTCCCGCTAAAGCACCAGCCACTTCACGAATCAGAATAGGCGGAATCAGAGGTTCATCACCTTGCAGGTTAACGATAATATCATCACCCCGCCAACCACACTGCTGAGCTACTTCGGCAATTCTTTCTGTACCACTCTGATGATCGGAACGGGTCATCACTACACGAATACCTAATGCCGTGACCGTTTCCTGGATCTGAACATTATCAGTAGCGACAATAATTTCATCTGCTCCGGCTTCCTGAGCACGCTCACAGACATGAGCGATCATCGGTTTGCCAGCAATCGGCAATAAGGGCTTACCGGGTAACCTGGTTGAAGCGTAACGGGCAGGGATAACAACTTTAAACGGTAAACTCATTTGTATAAAGCGTCTACTTCATCATTGCTTAACACCCGGGCTTCGTCTTCAAGCATGACTGGAATATCATCACGAATAGGAAAAGCAAGTCGGTCCGCTCTGCAGATTAGCTCTTCTTTAGTCTTGTCATAACGCAATGAGCTCTTGCAAATTGGACAAGCTAAAATATCAAACAGTTTTTTATCTATCATACTTTTCTCTTCAGTAGGTCTAATAATCGTTCAGTAAATAAAGGTTCCAGAACCGCATTTACAGGTAAATACCAATGCTGTGATTCTGCAAAGTGAGTGCATTTTACGGCATCTTTTTCTGTCATTAATACCGGTTTTTTATCTCTATATTTAATATTGTAGGGCTGAAATTGATAATGATCAGGAAAACTATGGCATGTAAGGATTAATCCAGCCGATTTAAGTGCATTAAAAAAACGCTCTGGGTTACCTATTCCAGCCAGAGCGTGGCACTTAATCCCTCTAAATTCTTCCAAAGGTTTTTGTTCCCCTGTCATGCAATTCACTAACTGATCTCCAACCAGTTGCATGGAAAACTCATTTTCTTCGCAAGCGCTACCATTAACCACCAACAGATCAACTTTTTTTAAGCGTTCTATTGGCTCCCGGAGTGGCCCGGCCGGTAAACAGTAACCGTTACCAAAGCGTCTGTTACCATCAATCACAGCAATCTCCAGGGTTCTATTCAGTGCATAGTGCTGTAATCCATCATCCGATAAAATAACATCACAGTCGGTCTGACTTAGCAATAATTTTGCGGCCTCTACACGTGATGGCCCTACAGCCATTGGGCAACCAGTTCTCTTGGCTATCAGGAGTGCTTCATCCCCGATTTGTTGAGGGTCACTATCAACTGTCACCCTTTGTGGCCACGAGTCAGCCTGTCCACCGTAACCCCTGCTGATAATTCCTGGGCTATATCCCTCGGATTTCAGGAGTGCCGCTAACCAGATAATTAACGGTGTCTTACCTGTACCCCCTAGGGTAATATTGCCAACAACGATAACAGGTATAGGTAAGGTATGCTTTTTTAGAAAGCCTGTCCGGTATAGAAATTTTCTAAATTTAACTACATCACTGAATAAAAAGCCCAAAGGCATTAACCAGACTCCGATAAAGTGGTCTTCGTACCAAATATCGGTTAACCAGCGAGTAAAAGTTTTTTTCATTATTTTTGTATTGAATGTTGTGCTGCAAAAGTGATGTGACTAAAACCTGTAGCGCCTACCACTTCTAATGCGCTGATCACGAATTGATGGGGCGTTTTTCCATCGGCGTTAATCACAAAAGGTATTTCCTTTGAATGATTCGCCAATATTGACAGAGCTTTTTTTAACGTCGCCAACTCCTGATCTACCAAGGGCTGAACTGAACCATCTTCGCCCTTTAGCGAATAAATACCCTCAGCATCGATAGTGAGGGTAATTAATTTAGGATGTTGTTCGGCCTGGGTACTGTCAGCCTCGGGTAACTTAACTTTAACTTCTGTGTTGCGATTAAAGGTGGTAGAAACCATAAAAAAAAGCAACAGTACAAACAACACATCAATCATGGATATCAAAGTGATATCCAGCTTTTCTCTTTTTTTATGACGAAAGTTCATCAGGTCTCCTCTCGGTCTCCATTGAGTATATCAATGAGCCTTAGCGCTTCAGATTCCATATCAACTACGTAGCCATCAACAAGGCCCTCAAAATAGCGATGAAAAATTAAGCTTGGAATACCGACTGTTAAGCCTGCGGCAGTGGTAATTAATGCCACTGAAATCCCACCCGCCAAGGCACTGGGATCACCCGCCCCATGCGCCATTAGGGATGCAAAGATATCAATCATACCAAACACCGTACCCAATAAGCCTAATAAGGGGCCTATGGTTGCGATAGTGCCTAAGGTGTTAAGATAGCGCTCTAAATCATGCACGACCTTTCGACCGACTTCTTCTATACACTCTTTCATTACCGCTCGGCCATGATGTCTGTTAACAAGACCAACAGCCAAGATACAGCCTAAGGGTGAACTAACCCTCAAGCTCTGTAACGCACGATCATCCAGCTTTTTCTCTCGCGATAACAACCATATTTGAGGTATCAAGTCTGGAGGTAATATTTTTTTTCTTTGTAAAGACCAGAATCGTTCGCCAATAATTGCCATTGAGCAAATTGAACATAGAATGATGGGCAACATCATCCAGCCGCCACTTTTGATTATTTCAAGCACATGATTTCCTAACTAAATCGAATTAAGTGAACGATATTGTATATTTTACCTAACAATTAGGCACTTTGAGTAATTTTACTTACCCTCCCTACCCAACCATAAGCAATGATGAAAGCTAATCCACATAATAACGCTGCTATTGAGTAAACAAAAACCCCACCCTTTGATTCCCAATAATATCCGCTATACAAACTGCCCAAAACACCTCCGACGCCAAAACTAAGACTGGTGTATAGAGCTTGCCCTTTGCCTTGGTGCCGCTGGCCAAAATAAAGATGAACGAAATGTATAGCGGTAACGTGTGCGGCGCCAAAAGTCGCGGCATGTAATAGCTGGGCAGTTATTAATAATATTAAATTATCTGGATACCAGGCAATCATGAGCCAGCGTAAAATCGCTAAAACCACACTAAAGAGTAATACTTTTCTTAATGACGTGTTTTTCAGCAAACGTCCCATGAAAATAAATAAGACAATTTCCGCGACAACACCCAACGCCCATAGCAATCCCGTTAAAGTAGCTGAGTAGTGATGGAGCTTTAAGAAGATCGAATAAAATACATAATACGGTGAGTGGGCGGCCTGCAATAAAATATTAACCATAAAGAAAGCCAGTACTTCGGGCTTTTTTAAGATATACCTCAGACCCACAGAGACGGATTCATGATGAGCCTGCTTAGCTTCAGGGGTTAATAAGGTCACTAGCCAACCTAACGATAATAACGCAATCACTATAAAAGGCAACAACGTCACGGGTTCTTTATCCAGGAACCGACCCACTCCCAAAACGGCGATAATAAATCCCACCGAACCCCACAATCGAACTCGACTGTAACGATAGGATTGCTCTTTTAAATGGAACAGTGTGACTGCTTCGAATTGGGGTAGCACCGCATTCCAGAAAAAACTGAAGGCCAGGGTAATTAGTGCAAACCAGAAATAACCCTGCGCAAACAGGAAACCGATAAAAAGTAAGGCTGCAAACAACGAGGCCAGTCGGATAATCCGTATACTTTTTCCGGTATGATCAGCAATCCAGCCCCATATATTCGGTGCTATGATTTTTGTACCTAACAGTAGCGCAGAGAGCTGTCCAATGTCTGCTGAATTGAAGCCATTTTCTTTTAAATAGAGGCTCCAATAAGGTATAAAACCACCTAGGGTTGCAAAATAGAAAAAATAAAAGCCTGAAAGCCTCCAATATGGAACAGACATTATGCGAGAATTGACGCCCTTATCTCGCCCTTATCTTAAGATTGGCAAGCCTGAAACTACTCCCGCATTTTGCGCGCGATGACGCAAAAAATGATCCATCAAAACGATAGCCATCATTGCCTCGGCAATGGGTGTTGCACGAATCCCCACACAAGGATCATGACGACCTTCTGTTACGACATCGACGGCTTCAGCAAATGAATTTATACTTTTACCGGCTAAACGTAAACTAGAGGTAGGTTTAAGTGCAATACTGGCAGTAACCGCTTGTCCACTAGAAATACCACCTAAAATTCCTCCCGCATGATTACTAAGAAAACCGACTGGTGTCATTTCATCTCTAAACTTTGTCCCTTTAGTATCAACACAAGCGAAGCCATCACCAATTTCTACGCCCTTAACTGCATTAATACTCATCAAGGCATGCGCTAAATCTGCATCCAGACGATCAAATATAGGCTCACCCAAACCCGGTGGAACGTTAGTTGCCACTACCTCAATCCTGGCACCTATCGACTCGCCTTCTTTACGTAAAGCATCCATGTACGCTTCCATTTCAGGGACTTTATCTACATCAGGACAGAAAAAAGGATTACTATCAATCACAGACCAATCGAGCTTCTCAATCTTTATCGGGCCTAGTTGTGACAGATAGCCACGCACTTCAATACCGCACTGTTCTTTAAGATATTTTTTAGCGATACCCCCCGCTGCTACTCGCATAGCGGTTTCGCGTGCAGAAGATCGCCCGCCGCCTCGATAATCTCTAAAGCCGTATTTTTGCTGATAAGTATAATCAGCATGTCCAGGCCTAAAACTGTCAGCAATCTTTGAGTAATCTTTTGAGCGTTGGTCAGTATTCTGAATTAACAGACCAATCGGCGTACCGGTTGTTTTACCTTCAAATACCCCGGAGAGTATTTTTACCTCATCGGCTTCACGACGCTGGGTCGTATGTCTTGAAGTCCCTGGTTTTCTACGATCCAGATCTTCTTGTAAATCCGCCTCGGTTATGGCTAATCCTGGAGGACAGCCGTCAACAATACAGCCAATCGCAGGACCATGACTTTCACCAAATGAAGTGACGGTAAAGAGTTTTCCTATTGTATTTCCAGACATATTAATTTAACGCCGCTAAGAATGTTTCATGGTAGTAATCAACCTGTTCTGCAGTTAACAAGAACACGCCATCGCCACCTCGTTCAAAATTCAACCAATAAAAAGGTACATCAGGAAACGCATTCTGTAATGTTTCGGCACTACTACCGACTTCAATAACTAAAATGCCCTGCTCTGCCAAATAATCATATGCATCCACAAGAATGCGCAAGACCAAATCCAGGCCACTCTCACCACCTTTAAACCCCATATCGGGTTCAGCGCGGAACTCTTGAGGCAACTGTTCCCATTCGGCATGAGCAACATAAGGTGGATTACTAACAATAATGTCATAAGGGTGATGCGGAAGCTCTTTAAATAGATCAGATTGATACAACGAAACAGTATCAGCTACCTGATGTTTTTTAACATTAATGTCAGCAACCGCCAAGGCATCCGTTGATAAATCTACAGCATCCACCCAGGCTTCTTGAAATGCATAAGCACAAGCAATTGCAATACAGGCACTGCCTGTACATAAATCCAAAATACGGGTGACCTGCTCTTCTTCCACCCAAGGCGAAAAGCGTTGCTCGATTAGCTCTGCAATAGGTGACCGGGGCACTAATACCCTAGCATCAACATAAAATGACAAACCCGCAAAAATAGCCTCATTGGTTAAATAAGCGGCTGGAATTCTTTCATTAATCCGTCTATTAACAACATCAAACACAGCTTGACGTTCGGTCAGGGTTAAGACTGTGTCGAAATAGGCTTCAGACAGATTATAAGGCTGATAAACCGTATGCAAAACCAAAGCCGCAGCCTCATCAAGCGCCGCGATGGTGCCTTGACCAAAACTGATTTGTGCTTCGGTAAAGCGACTGGATGCCCAACGAATGTAGTCACGAAGGGTTGTTAAAGTCGTTAAAACTTCAGAAGAGGGAGTTTGCATTATAGTTAAAGTATCATCAAAAGATAGGGAACTAAATTTATCGGACAATTTTAAACTAAATGCACAAAGGGGTGGTAAGTTTCGCCGCGAAATAACTATGGGAAGAACCTTTAAACAAAAAAAACGGCAGAATAAATCCGCCGTTTTTATCTTATTTATTCAATGTTACTTGTCTATTTTAAGCGCTAAGAACGCTGGACTTCCTCGACGCTGAATCAATACCGCTGTCGTTTTACCTGGGATAAGACTACCCAGACTCTTCTCGAAAGCAGCTACGTCGGTAATGACTTCATTACCAATGCGCAGAATGATATCACCTGGTTGGATACCCGCCACTTTAGCAGCACCTTTACCCACTTCCTGTACGACAACACCTTTGGTAATTTGTAAAGCTTCTTTATCCTCTGCGGTCAAATCAGTAACTATGACGCCCAATCGATTGGTTGGCTTAGCCTTTTCAGCCTTAGGACTGTTCGTTACTTTATCAACCTGTTCAGGTAACAAACCTACATCAAACGTCACCGTTTTTTCAGTACCCTGTCTGATAATTTTTAAGTTCGCCTTATCATTGATAGGTGTTACACCGACCAACGGTGGCAAATCACCTGATTTCTCAATCGCCTGTCCATTAAATTCCAGAATTACATCACCAATCTGAAGATCAGCTTTCTCAGCAGGACTACCCGGGATTATTTTAGAGACTAAGGCACCTTGGGGTTTTTTCATACCAAAGGATTCAGCCAACTCACGGGTCACGTCTTGAATCTGAACACCTAACCAACCATGCGATGCTTTACCGCTGGTTTTAATTTGGTTAACGACATTCATGACTACATCCATAGGGATGGAGAACGAAAGACCCATAAATCCGCCAGTACGGCTATAAATCTGGGAGTTTATACCAACAACCTGTCCTTCCATATTGAACAGTGGGCCACCTGAATTACCAGGGTTAATCGCCACATCCGTTTGAATAAATGGCACATAATTACCACCCGGCAAACTACGACCTTTAGCGCTGACAATACCCGCAGTCACTGATTGCTCAAAGCCAAATGGAGACCCTATGGCTAACACCCACTCACCCACCTGAAGTTTATTTGGATCACCTATGGTGACTGCTGGCAGATCAGTCGCATCAACTTTTAAAACTGCAACGTCGGTACGTGCATCTGAGCCAATCAATTTAGCAGTTAATTCCCGTCTATCTGAAAACTTAACAATGATTTCATCAGCGTCTTTTACCACATGATGATTGGTTAATACATAGCCATCTTTGGAGATGATAAAACCTGAACCCAGCGACTGAGTATCACCGCCACCGCCACCATTACCGCCTTCAGGGTTGTTGAAAAAATGTTTGAATAACTCCTCCATTTCTGGGGGCATCCCTTCTGGAATTTGCTGCTCCTTTAGGCCTTCTGCAGGCTCTGGCTTAGCTTTTTGAACGGTACTGATATTAACCACCGCCACACCATTTGTCTTCACCATCTCGGTAAAGTCTGGTAACTGTGCTAACACATTTTGACTAAAAACAAAAACTAGAAAAACACACCAACTAAGCTTTTTAAGCATAAAAACTCCATTCCCTAACTGTGATAAATATTGTCGACTACGTTGTAAAGTAAATCTTGTTACTCTTGGTTATATGAACTAACACGTGCATAAGGTTGAAATGCAGGCTCATTATTGGCGTCTATATTCCCGTTGTGAGCCTGAAGATAATCACTTATTTGCTTATTCAATGGACTTTCACTCACTTTAGCTATGGCTTGTGGAGTCACTACCTTTTGAGCAGTTTCCTCCACGGCCTTTACTTCCTGCTTTTTAACTTCTTTATTATCGGCTACTTGCAATGTTGACATACCATTCGCTGGCTGTGCCTTATCCGTCACACTATGCCCCGCTATGATCGCCACAATAAAAAGAGAAGCGGCTATAGCTGCCGGCCTTTTATAGCTAAACTTTTCTACTTTCGCCTTAGCCTTAGGCAGCAAATACGTAGGCTCCTGTTGTATTTGCAGACTGATTTTCTTCATAAAATCTGCATCAGGTACGATCCCTATATCACCTTTTATAACTTGTCCAATCGTCTGATAACGATTCAATTTACCTTGCAACTCCGGCTTAAACTGCATTTTGTTTAAAAGATACAGCGCATCCACTTCATCAAGTTCATTATCAATAAACTGAGAGATTTTTTGATTTAAATTTTCAGGCATCAAAATCACCATTTTCAAGCAAAGGGTTTAACTTACTATCGATCGCTTCACGTGCTCTAAATATACGTGAACGAACCGTACCAACAGGACAGTCCATTGCAACAGCAATTTCTTCGTAACTCATCCCTTCAAATTCTCGCAACATAATGGCTATTCGCATTTCTTCGGGTAAGTTTTCAATCGCTGTTTTAATTGTGTCAACAATCTCCTCATTGAGTAGATGTCTCTCAGGGGTGTCCATACCTTGCAACTGGGGTGCATTTTCAATAGCCTCTGCATCCTGAATATCTACCTCAGAAGAAGAGCTTCTTCTTGATCGTGCCAGTAAATAATTTTTTGCTGTATTAATGGCGATTCTATACAACCACGTATAAAAAGCAGCCTCACCTCTAAAAGAACCTAACGCCCGATAAGCCTTTAAAAATACTTCCTGGGCCACATCCTGTGCTTCACTAGGGTCTTTAATGTAACCATTAACTAACTGAATGATTTTATGCTGATATTTAATCACTAAAAAATCAAACGCAGACTTATCACCCTGCTGCACTCGCGCAACCAGGTCTTCATCTAATTGTTCACTGTACTTACTATGTTGAGTCACTAATTCTCTTCAATGTTTCTATGGACAAACACAATATTAAAAAGTTCTATGGTACACAAAAATTGTGTTATCGCTCAAAAAAGCGTTATTATCCATAAACCTTAACCACTAAGCCACAACCTTCATTAAGTTTGAGTATTTTTCTAAGCTTAAGGTTGTGAGAAAAACTGAAAAAATTATATGTCTTACTCAAAAAATTATGATGTCCTAATTATTGGTAGTGGTGGCGCAGGACTTACCTTAGCGCTTAAGCTAGCCAACCAGGCAATCCAGGTTGCCGTATTATCAAAATTCGCGCTAACGTCTAGTAGCACTTATTATGCTCAAGGCGGCATCTCAGCGGTCTTTGATGCTGGCGACTCCATTGAATCCCATATCGAAGACACCCTGGACGCTGGCGCCGGACTCTGTGATCCTGATATCGTGAGGCTGACTGTCTCTCATGGAAAAAGTTCCATAGAGTGGTTGCTTGAACAAGGCGTGGTTTTTACAGAAGAACAAAACCCTTCCGGTGAAGTCCAGCTCCACTTAAACCGTGAAGGTGGACATTCTCACCGACGTGTTGTTCATTCTGCTGATGCAACTGGCAAAGCGGTGTCCTTATCTCTCATTGAACGTGCGCGAGAACACGCTAATATTGAATTGCTAGAACATCATAGCGTTGTTGAGCTAATCACTCGGCCTTGTGCAGGGGATAACTTAAAGAAACGTGTTGTTGGCGCTTATGTTCTTGATACCAAGAAGAGCCTTGTTAAAACCATGACAGCGAGAGTTGTGGTCTTGGCAACAGGTGGGGCCAACATGGCTTATATCTACAGCACCAATCCCCATAGCTCAACGGGAGATGGCATTGCTTTGGCCTGGCGTGCTGGATGTCGGGTAGGTAACATGGAGTTTATGCAATTTCATCCCACCTGCCTTTTTCATCCAGAAGCCCGTAACTTTTTAATCAGTGAAGCATTAAGAGGTGAAGGTGGTCGATTAGTTCTGGCCGACGGCTCTACTTTCATGGAAAAGTTTGACCCACGAGGTGAATTAGCCCCAAGGGATATTGTTGCCAGAGCGATCGACCACGAAATGAAAAAGCGAGGTATTGATTGTGTGTATCTCGATATCAGTCATAAATCAGAAGACTTTATTCGTGAGCACTTCCCTACTATTTATCAGCAATGCCTTGAATTTGATATTGATATCACCAAGCAACCCATCCCCGTTGTACCGGCCGCTCATTACACCTGCGGAGGCGTGTTAACTGATAACTATGCCCGTACTGACATTCTCAATCTTTATGCCGTAGGTGAAGTTGCCTGTACTGGCTTGCATGGTGCCAATCGAATGGCCAGTAACTCTTTACTGGAATGCCTCGTATTTGCTGAACGGGCCAGTGAAGACATCATCAAAAAACTCCCGAATATTGAATCACTCACTCAGATACCTGATTGGGATGAATCTAAAGTTAGCGATTCAGATGAAGAAGTCGTGGTCTCACATAACTGGAATGAATTGCGCAATTTCATGTGGGACTATGTCGGCATAGTACGAACAGACAAACGCTTAAGTCGGGCCATGAGCCGCGTAGAATTACTCAAAAATGAAATAGCAGAATATTACGGTAACTTTCGGGTAACCAGTGACTTGTTAGAATTGCGTAATTTAGTGATTGTGGCTGAATTAATCATCCGTTGCGCGCAGCATCGAAAAGAAAGTCGAGGCTTACATTACACATTGGACTATCCAGAAACGGACAATAGCGTACCGCCTCAAAACACAATTCTAACTCCCTAATGCCTGAAAATGAGCTTATTTAATTGATAGACTTTTATTTACTGTGAACATGACAACCAAAATAGAGCAATACAGCGGTGGTTATTCACCCCAAATTATTGACCAATTTAAACAAAGAACCTTTGTAAAACAGGGCGCGTTTTTAAAGCCCTATTTAACACCAAACTTAACCGTTTTAGACTGTGGTTGTGGTCCTGGCTCAATGACGCTAGACATTGCAGAATTAGTTAGCCCAGGCTCTGTTTTTGGCATTGACAGTAGCCCGATTCAAATTGAGCAGGCCTTACGACTTCAAAATGAACGAGCCATCACTAATGCCCACTTTACAACCGGCTCAGCCTATTCGCTCCCTTATGCGGATGAGCAGTTCGATGTAGTCTTTGCTCATGCCGTGCTCTATCATTTACTAACGCCAGAAAAAGCTTTAGCAGAATTTCTTCGGGTATTAAAACCCGGTGGATTGGTAGCCTTGCGAGATGCTTGTCATAGTGGCGATATGATGATGCCCCAAACAGATTATTTAACAGCGGCCTGGACAACCATCGAAAAAGTATTTAGATATCAGGGAGGCAATATATATTTCGGCTCAGAGCATAAACGCTTGTTACTAGAACAAGGCTTTAAAAATATTACTATTACTTGCACCTATGATACTTTTGCAACTGATGCTGATAAACACAGCATACGTGATTATTGGCAACAATTCTTAAACAAGGATCATCGGGAGCTAATTCTGGATCAACATTGGCTAACCCCTACAGAATTAATTAAGCAGTGTGAAGCATTGGATCATTGGTGTGACAATCCTGCCAGTTTTTTTGCCCGAGCACGTTGCGAAGCAATAGCCCGTAAATGAAACGTGATTTCACTACTATTTTACAACTGACTGATTTACATTTATTTGCTAATTCTGATGCACTGTTTAATCATGTCAATACTAGGGATACCTACAACCAGGTTTTAAGCCATATTCAACAACATTATGAAAACCCGGATATTATTATAATCACGGGGGACCTGGCACACGACGGCAATCTGGAGACATACCAGTTCATAGCCGACAGCTTAAAAGTCTTTTCCTCACGTGTCTATTATGTACTAGGTAATCATGATAACCGTGAAAATGCTAATCAGGCTTACCCTCTCCCCTTTCTTTCCACTGAAACCCATTGCCTCCTGGATAACTGGCAAATTATTTTAGTTGATTCTAATCATTGCCCCAAAGAAAACAACTACGAAGGTGAAATCTCTCCTGCTGAATTAGAGCGCATAGAAAAACTAGTGGTTAACTATCCTCATAAATGGACCGTAATTGCGATGCATCACAACGTACCAGACCATCAAGATCGTGGTATCAATATTGAATTACGAAACCATGAACAAGTAATGCAACATTTTGAACGATTCAACACCATAAAACTTGTAATATCCGGTCACGTTCATCAGGACTTTACTATCAATCAAAACGGTATCTGTTACTTCTCTACGCCATCGACTGGTTATCAATCTTTATCAAAATCTGGACAAATAACGACTGAAGCCCCGGGTTATCGATGGTTGAAACTTTACCATAATGGTCGATTTGAAACAGATGTTAGGCGAATCAATGTTTGGGCTTCGTAATAAGCTCAGCGGTTCTTACGCTTGGTTAAAAAATGCTGCTCAAGTTTATTAAAATAGACATAAACACCATAAACAAAACCGGCTGCTAACGGCAAAGCAAAATACCAATGCTGTTTGGCATAACTCAACAAAACCAATATTTCTGCTCCATAATAATAAGCAGGCGTTACTGTAATTGCCGCCCATGCCCAGGCGCTCATTAAGTTAATAAATGCAAATTTTTTACCTGAGTACTTGGTAATGCCAATAGACATGGGTATTACTGTCCGCAAACCATACATATATCGTTGTACAAAAATAATAGGCCAGCCATATTTTCTTAACAAAAGATGGGCAATGGCAAACTTACGCCGCTGCTTATGGAGTTTTCGTTGAATATAGCCTTTATTAAATCGACCTATATAAAAGTATATCTGATCGCCTGTAAACCCACCCAGACCCGCAACAAAGATGGTAACAAAATATTGTAGGTCGCCGGTATGAGAAAGTATCCCCCCCATGATGAGTCCCATCTCACCTTCAATAACACTCCAAAGGAATAAAATTACGTAACCGTATTCCTTAAGCCAGCCAATAAATAGTTCTTCCATAAAAATTCGTTAATTTCGTTGTGAAGTCACTCTAATGGCAGACGTGTGTTTATGCCTTTAAAGCGATTGTTATAAACCGCTTATATTAACATAAAGCATTCTGTTATCTAAATCACTCATACCCTTATCTAATTTAATGGCTGTATAAATTGAATAAACTGAGGATACTTCAACCTTAACTGCCCCATTAAAACAGCAAATAAATCATCATCTTCTAACCTTAACAACTCAAGAAACAGGGCCTTCTCGTTAGCATCTGCCGTTAAATAGTTCGTTGCCAGATAGCGCTGCAAGAGCAAATCCAGTTCTTTAGTTCCGCGCCTGCATTGCCATCTCAGCTTTGAGAGTTGATCCATTAACCCAATTTTCTCTGCACTAAAAGCTTCTTGGTTTCGGCTATAGCCTTTGCCGGATTTAAGCCTTTTGGACAGGTATCGGTACAATTCATAATAGTATGGCAACGATATAACTTAAAGGGATCTTCTAATTCATCTAGACGCTCGCCTGTATTTTCATCGCGAGTATCGACTAACCAACGATAAGCCTGCAACAAAACGGCGGGGCCTAAATACCGTTCGCTGTTCCACCAATAGCTAGGACAACTGGTTGAGCAACAAGCACACAACACACACTCATATAAGCCATCTAAGCTTTCACGATCTTCTTTACTTTGCAGTCGTTCAGAATCAGCAGGCGCCGGTGTTTGCGTTTCAATCCAGGGTTTAATAGACGCATATTGAGCATAAAAATGAGTCATATCAGGCACAAGATCTTTGATAACCTGCATGTGTGGTAGTGGGAAGATTTTAATCGTATCAGGATACGAGTCAATGGCTTTAGTGCAGGCCAGGGTATTCTTACCGTTAACCGTCATTGCACAGGAACCACACACACCTTCACGACAAGACCGCCTGAAAGTTAAGGTACTGTCTATTTCATTTTTAATTTTTAAGATGGCATCCAATATCATTGGGCCACACGTATCCATATCCAGTTCGTAGCTATCAATTCGGGGATTTTCACCTGAATCAGGGTCCCAACGATAGACTTCAAAACGACGTATATTGGTGATACCTTCAGCGGCTTTAAAGGTTTTACCTTCGGTTAATACCGAGTTTTTGGGCAACGTAAATTCAGCCATTAGTAAACCCTCTCTTTAGGTGGAATCGCACTGACTTCGTCAGTCAATGTATATAAATGTACAGGGCGATAATCAATTTTTACCTTATCATCAACCAACCACGTCAAAGTGTGCTTTAACCAGTTATCATCATCTCGACCCGGGAAATCTTCCCGTGCATGACCGCCTCGACTCTCATGGCGATTACCTGCTGCATGAATGGCAACGCTCGCCTGACTTAGCAGATTATCCAGTTCTAATGTTTCGACCAGATCTGTATTCCAGATGAGTGACTTGTCTTTAACCCCCACAGCTTCAAAGGATTTGGTAATCTCGGCCATAGCAGCAATGCCTTCATCCAAAGTGACTTGAGTTCTAAAAACAGCCGCTTTAGCCTGCATGGTTTTTTGCATGTTCAAGCGAATTTCTGACGTCGTTAACCCACCATTGGCATTACGAATCTTGTCAAAACGGGCTATGGCTTTATCGCAAGCTGATTTAGCCAGTGGTTTTTGAGCCGTTCCTGGCTTAATCAATTCGGCACAACGAATCGCCGCAGAGCGTCCAAATACAACTAAATCCAGTAGCGAGTTTGAGCCTAAACGATTTGCACCATGAACTGACACACAAGCTGCTTCTCCAATAGCCATTAAACCAGGCACTACTTTATCAGGGTCATCACCTTCTAACGTGACCACCTCAGCCTTATAATTAGTTGGAATTCCCCCCATGTTATAATGTACTGTTGGCAAGACGGGAATAGGATCTTTGGTCACATCAACACCAGCAAAAATCTTTGATGTTTCAGCAATACCGGGTAAGCGTTCATGAATAAGCTCAGGATCAAGGTGTTCAATATGCAAATAAATATGATCTTTAAGCTTACCGACGCCCCGCCCTTCCTGAATTTCAATGGTCATGGCACGACTCACGACATCACGAGATGCCAGGTCTTTTGCGTGAGGTGCATAGCGCTCCATAAAGCGCTCCCCCTCAGAGTTAGTTAAATACCCCCCCTCACCTCTCACACCTTCCGTAATCAAACAGCCTGAGCCGTAAATGCCAGTCGGATGAAACTGAATAAACTCCATATCCTGTAAAGGCAAGCCCGCACGCAAAACCATTGCGTTACCATCACCGGTAACCGTGTGCGCAGACGTACAGGAAAAATAACTCCGTCCATAACCGCCGGTCGCTAAAACAGTGACATGAGCCTTAAACAGATGCAATGAGCCATCATCCAGACACCAGGCCAAAACCCCGCGACACTCGCCATTTTCCATGATTAAATCGAGCACGATATACTCAACAAAAAATTCGGCATTATGCTTTAGAGCTTGTTGATAAAGCGTATGTAAAATGGCGTGACCGGTTTTATCGGCTGCTGCACAAGTCCGTTGTGCCTGACCCTTTCCATAATGTGTAGTCATGCCACCAAAGGCCCGTTGGTAAATTTTACCTTCGGCTGTTCTTGAGAAAGGCACGCCATAATGTTCTAACTCGATAACGGCTGCCATCGCTTCGCGACACATGTATTCAATCGCATCCTGATCACCCAGCCAGTCAGAGCCTTTAACGGTATCGTACATGTGAAAACGCCAGTCATCTTCCCCCATATTACCCAGGGCAGCACTGATACCGCCCTGAGCAGCGACGGTATGACTGCGTGTTGGAAATACTTTAGAGATACACGCTGTTTTTAAACCTCTTTCGGCCATTCCCAATGTCGCTCTAAGCCCTGCCCCGCCCGCACCCACAACAATAACATCGTAAGTGTGCTCAATAATTTTATAATCTGCCGACATAAGTTACCCTATTAATAGTATACGAAACACAGCAATCAATGCCGCCAGTGCTAACAGTAGAAAACTTAGATTTACCGTCCAGACTGCAATAATTTTAATACCTTCAGCAGCGATATAATCTTCTATAACCACTTGCAAACCTAAAGCAGCATGATAAAAAATCACCAGAATCAGTGCCACAAGACAGACTGTATTAATGGGAGAAGTGACCCATGCAATCGTTTCCTGATAGGGTGCTGTTAAGCTTAAATTAAGAAATGTAACTAACCAAAAAGATAATGGAACAAGTGCTACCGCAGTAACACGTTGCATCCACCAATGTGAAGTTCCTGATTTTGCTGAGCCTAGCCCACGGACATTAGCTAAGGGTGATCTAAATTCCATAATAGCCTTTAAGTCAGATGAATAACAAAACAGTGAGAGTGAGGACTAATGAAGCACCCAGTTCAATCAATGCGTAACGGTTTAATGTTTCGCGATCAAAGCTATTACCCGCATCCCAGATTAAATGACGCACACCATGACACAAGTGAAAAAAGAGTGCGTAAACAAAGCCCCAATACACTGCTTTTATGAGCCAGAAGCCTGCAAAAGCCTGCATGGCTGCATAAGTCACTGCCCCCCCAAGAACTGCATAGATGATATATACAAAAAGAACCAGTCCAGCTGACAGCATGACACCCGTCATGCGATGTGATATGGAAACGATACCTGTTAAAGGTAATCTGTAGATTTGCAAATGGGGCGAAATAGGTCTGTTATTCTTCTTTGCCATCTTAATATCCTTTTGTTTTCATTAAACTTGTGTCATTAAACCTAATTCAAACATTTAATCACGTACTTTATGAGTTATGTTTCCTTTATAATCTATAATGACGCTCCAATCAACACCCGATGAGTTAATTGTCAAATCATATTCCTCACCAGCACCATTTGGATTAACAACTAAAATAGCCTCTTTAATGGTATAAGGATCAAATGCTGCCTTTAAACTATCATAACTAGCCGTAGGCATCATATTTGAAGTCGTTACATCATCAGCATTCACAAAAAAACGACCATTGGTTCTATACAACTCAATGTTAGTTTCTTTATCTTTCTCTAGTTTAAAAAATATTTCGTATAAATCCTGCTTAAAATGAACCTTCTTTTCAGCAGAAACATCGATTGCATTCGGATGTCGTTTATAAAATTGGTCTAATACTTGAGCAGGTATTGCGTCTTTGCCCAAAAGCTCTGCGCTCACTGAAAACGATGACAATGCCAGCACTAAAAAAACCAGATTTAAAAATTTCTTATGCATTACCTTAATTACCCGTGTGTGATCATTAAAAAATTAGTCAGTATTATATAGAGTATATACTTTCGATCCCATTCTTTTAAAACGAAAACGTATACAACGGGAATGGAGGACATGAAGGTGTAAAGCTGTGACCCGTATTCTGCAAGGAAAACAGGGTGTGCATAGGATAAACAAACGTAAAGTTGTTAACTATGGAATTTTTTCTATTACCTTGTATTAATGGTCAATTAAATAGAGTCACTCATGACCATTGCTGCCAAAATGGCTGCTTCAAAATCAGCAACGACTGCATTAATAGTTTCTATCGGGACTTCAAGATTGGGGAAAAGGAGTGTATCTGCCAGTTGAATGGCAATGTTTTTATATAATACGATTTTATCGTTCACAGAAAGCGTGACAAAGTCGAGTAACCCTATAGTTCTCTTCATTGAACTTATCCCTTTTATTCATTATCCTTCTGAGTCACTTACTATAGGCCACTTAGTTTAAATAGATAGTTTTATTATTAAAATAATGGTTAATCATAACCGGGTTATGGCGTAGTAAGGGATAACCGACTGTAAGAATTGACTATTTAATTATTTTTTTGGATCATTAGTTACGTATTTTTCCGAAAAGTGGAGATAAATAGCTGGGGGCATTTCCTAATTGACCCAAGCCATTTAATAAATTGGCAACACAGTATGCAAAAATACCCGTGAGACTTCGTATCAGACCCGCAAATTATCCTATTGGGCTAATGAGGCATCCTAAAGTGCTAATCACGTATCCTATTCCACCAACTGCTTATCCTATTGAGCCTGTGGTGTCTCCTATAAGGAAAATTATAAATACAAAACTGCCAAAAGGATAACCGATACGCCTTATTGAATATTGAATACCCAAAATAGGCTATCAAGAAAGCCATCAAGTACATTGAATAAGCAAAATAGGATATCCTAAAAGGAGAATAGGACGTACAAAAAGCAAAATCGGAAGTACAACAAGGAGAATAGGCTATCAATAAATGCTTTTAGGATATGCAAAAACCATTATTGATCATTGATTAATGCCTGACATAAGTACATTAACCGGAATAGGCTATCCTAAAAGGAAAATAGGCTACCCGTTTGGTTTTTCAGAACGTACCGACCACCATCATCCAATCAGGTAAGGCTTCATTATTTAAGCTCTCACCGTCTTTAAAGAATTTTAACCAACATTGGTTTTCTGTTTCAACTTGATTCGCATTAAACTTTTTTATTCCAACAACCAAATGATGCCATGCGGGAATAACTGGGAATAACTGGGGCCAGAGTCAATGCCAGTAAGTTAAGGCATAACTAACTGATTATGATAAAATTACAGGCAATAAAATCACGTATTTTCTATAAAATTAAGGCTACCATAAGACATTGGAAAAGTCATTAAATAACATTTTTCTACTCATCAACAATA
>CAIPPE010000230.1 GCA_903866825.1 uncultured Methylococcaceae bacterium | reverse complement strand
TTGGATGAGGCACATCTTTGCGCGGCCTTGCGCTACATCGCCTTCAACCCGCTTCGCGCCGGCCTTGTCGATCAAGCACGGGATTGGCGCTATCGTCGTAATCTTAATTTAGTGCACTGTCACCGTAATTCTATCGTCGTAATCTTAATTTAGTGCACTGTCACCGTAATTCACTGTCACCGTAATTCTATAATTTTTTTCTATCACTTGCTTTGAGGTTCGATATAATTACGGACAACAAGCGACTGACCATGCCTGGACAACCTGCCGAAGGCAACGGATTGCAAGGGGCCGCATCATGCATTGGGTTTCTTCTGGCGAGTCTGTGAAGAAGGGCGAGCCAACGGTCCTAGCCATCGTCGAAACCGTGTTGGCGGTTGCACTTTATTGGTGGATCGCGTGGTATTACGACACCCATATCCACCTGCTGGTCAGTATTTGTGTCGCACCTTTTTTGCTACTTCGCTCCCAAAAATCCACAGAATTAGGAGCGACGTGGTTCTTAGCATATTGGAGGGAGAGTGCAAATATTACATTTATAAACTCACAAATAAAGTATTGTATCTATGTATTAATTGGCCTGATTGTTTTTATTATCTCATCATATTTTATGGCATTTGGTCTAAATTCAGTCATATATAAGATGGTATCGTATGACTTTGAAACAAATAGAGTGGACCTCATGGCCAAAGGCCTGATTACTCTATTTTTTATGAATTATGTTCTTATCTCGACTTTGACGGGATTTTTCTTCTGCATTGCTCCTGGATTTGGAAAAATTTCAGATGATGAAAATTTTGAAAATATGATGCAGTCGATAGGTATTGTTTTCGTACGTGGCATTCTAATGTTCACTTTGTCTTATGATGCAATACATATTGATATTCAATATTTTATTCACAAAACTGAAAATGACACTAGTTTTTTAAGTTTTTTGTTATCAAATTTGTTGTTTCTCCTTTTGTGTTATTTGGGGCAATTGGATTATACTCTCTAATATATTTAGTTTTTAATATATGTTTAATTGGTTTTGGTGTATGGATTCGCTCTGTGCTCGTTCGTTTCACCGCAACGGCGCGTTTTCTGGGTTCTGGAATTATTAGTTTGCCTTCCAACTGCTTTCGAGCCTTCTTTGTGGTTGATTCTTGCGTTCATCCAGAATTTGTTCCTGGCATTGATACTAAAGAACCAAAATTGACATTTCAGTACATTATTGATAGAATTAAAGGCGGTGAGATATTAATCATGCCAGGCATGCTTATATTAGCTATTTTTTGGTTCATTCCAACCTTTTTTTACCGCTGGTCGCTGAAATCGACCTTCTGGCTGTATATGCCGCTGGCCTATCTGATCTGGCCTGGAGGACGAACAAAAGAAATTGAAAGAAAGAAAGTATATTTTTGGCGCCACAGCAACAGGGAAGCGGTTAGCAAGGTCATGGCTGTGTTGGTTCTCGTCAATGTGTTCTTTTTCACATTTCGATTGGATCAAATAATAGAATATACCGACTACCCGCATATTACTATGATGTATTATCTTCTAGCATTTGATTTTAGAAAACTAACCATAATACCGTTGTGGCAATTGTGCAGTTTGTTGTCGGCTATCTGCACTGCAGTTATATGGGCGTTCAACGATGATGCTTACTGGCCGTGCGTGAATAATTCAGAGGCTGATCCTGATCCTTTCTTTACTTGTCTGCTAAGCTTTTTGGCTAGATTGCGGACGGTTTTGACCGTAGTCTCGGTAGTTTTGGGGGTTGGCTTTGTCTGGCTGAAGTCAGCACAGATTGATCCACATACCCTGCCGAACTTCCTGGGGTTCGTACCCTGGCTTTATGGCCGCTTCTTGTAGACCTTTCTTAAGGATTACGGTGACAGTGCATATTAACAACGATACTCCGGCAAGCTAGGCCTGAGCATGGCTCGTTTCGCTCGCCTTATCGTTCCTGGGATACCACATCACGTGACGCAACGTGGGAATGGTCGTGAGCGGACGTTTTTTGGCGACGCCGATTACGCTCCTTATCGCGATCTGTTGGCGATAAACTGCAAGGCAGTTGATGTTGAGGTGTGGGCTTGGGTATTGATGCCCAATCATTGAGCATCTGATCCTCGCGCCGGCCGACCAGGATGGTCTCAGGCGTGGCCCTGGCGGCGGTTCATCGCCGCTATGCCGGACGCGTCCATGAACGGCGACGAACCGGGAATTTCTGGCAGAGCCGATTTGGCTCGGTGGCGTTGGATGAGGCACATCT
>CAIPPE010000229.1 GCA_903866825.1 uncultured Methylococcaceae bacterium | reverse complement strand
GATAGTTTAGAGCCCGCTTTATCAAACGGACTTAAAGAAGGATTGCTTATCTATGACAATAACCATTATTATTGCTCAGAACAAGGCTGGAACTTTATGGATAATCTCTTAGAGAAATTTATCCCTTAAGAACCCGCCACCGACAACAACACTAACTTATTACCGCAGGTACATCAGTGCGAGAATCTGTTGAGATTATCAATGCCGCTAATGCCATTCCTGCTGGCGTATTGATTGCCTTAGACCGGCAAGAAAAAGGCTTGAGTGAGTGTTCGGCAATTCAGGAAGTGGAAGAACGCTATAACATGCCGGTGATTGCTATTATCACGTTAGAAAACATCATCAAATATTTAAAGGCCGAAGCAAACAGTGCTCAGTTAAACGCCATTGAAGCCTATCAAAGCCAGTACGCATAGCTGAAGAGCACTCAATAAGTCTCGATAATAAATCAAGAGACAATCACACATCCATTACAAACGGAAGAACAGGAACGTATTCAATCCTTAATTAAAACGCACCACTATCTGTGGCGCTTTACTAGTTAGTCCAAAAATACGCCCTTAAAAATATGATCTCGATCACTTAACGCCTGGCGCGAAAGAAGTCCCTTAACAGCTCGGCACACTGGGCTTCTAACACGCCACCCGTCCAGCTAATTCGATGATTTAAGAAGCTGGCATCTGTCAGACTTAATGCATTACAAACAGCGCCTCTTTTAGGATCATAAGCGCCGAATACCAATCGTTTTATCCTGCTATGGGCTAAGGCCCCCATACACATCACACAGGGCTCTAAGGTCACGTACAAGGTCGTATCGTTAATTCTATAATTTTCTAACGCTAATCCTGCCGTCCTTAAAGCCACTATTTCTGCGTGAGCGGTAGGGTCATGCTGGGTAATAACGCTGTTCCAGCCTTCAGCGATACATCGATTATCTTTAACAACTATCGCTCCAACAGGCACTTCTCCGTATTCCTCTGCACGTTGCGCCAAGCGAAAAGCATAGCGCATCCATGCTTCGTCTTCCTCTGGGCTTATTCCCATTCAATCGTAGCAGGTGGCTTACCCGATATATCATAAGCCACACGAGAAATACCAGGCACTTCGTTGATAATACGTCGAGAGATAAGATCTAAAAACTCATAAGGTAAATGTGCCCAGCGTGCGGTCATAAAATCAATCGTTTCTACGGCTCGAATGGCAATCACGTAATCATAACGACGACCATCACCCATCACACCCACTGACTTTACAGGTAAAAATACCGCGAAGGCCTGACTGACTTTATCGTAAAGGTCATGTCGGTATAATTCTTCGATAAAAATAGCATCTGCTTGACGTAACAAATCAGCGTATTGTTTTTTAACTTCACCTAAAATCCTGACGCCCAAGCCCGGCCCAGGGAAAGGATGCCTAAACACCATATCTGATGGCAAACCCAATTCTAGCCCGAGTCGTCTCACTTCATCCTTAAATAACTCACGTAAAGGCTCAACTAATTTTAATAGCATATTTTCTGGCAACCCACCCACATTATGGTGTGACTTAATCAAATGTGCTTTGCCGCTTTTTGAACCGGCTGATTCAATGACATCGGGATAAATAGTGCCTTGTGCCAACCATTTTGCATCCTTGATTTTTGCGGCTTCTTCATCAAAGATTTCGACGAATAAGTTACCGATAATTTTACGCTTTTGTTCTGGATCAGTTATACCCGCTAAAGCGTCTAAATAACGTGACTCTGCATCGACTCTAATGACTTTTACGCCCATGTGTTCTGCGAAGGTCGCCATGACTTGATCGCCTTCGTGCAATCGTAACAAACCAGTATCTACAAAGACACAGGTTAACTGGTCTTTAATCGCTTTATGCAACAAAGCGGCGACAACGGAAGAATCAACACCGCCTGACAAGCCTAAGATCACATGATCTGTGCCGACTTTTTCTCTGACGGCATTAATGCTATCTTCAATAATATTGCTGGCAGTCCATAAAACCTCACAGCCACAGATGTCTAATACAAAGCGCGAAAGAATACGCCCACCTTGTTTAGTGTGGGTGACTTCTGGATGAAATTGTAGGGCATAGAAGGCCTTGTCTTCATTGGCTATACCTGCAATAGGTGCACCGTCAGAACTGGCTATTAAGGAGAATCCTTCTGGTAAATCAACAACGCGATCACCGTGACTCATCCAGACATCCAATAATCCAAAGCCTTCGGGTGATAGATGATCTTCAATTCCGGTTAATAATTTTGAATGGCCTCGTGCTCTAATTTGCGCATAACCAAACTCTCGGTGATTTGAGCTTTCAACTTTACCGCCCATTTGTTCTGTCATGGTTTGCATGCCATAACAAATGCCCAACACCGGTATGCCCAAGTCAAAAACACACTGTGGAGCACGCGGTGTATCGCCACTGGTTACAGTATCGGGGCCGCCCGACAATATAATGCCATTGGGTGCAAAGTTTTTAATCTCTGCCTCAGAACATTCACAAGAATAAATTTCACAATAAACCCCAATTTCACGAATGCGTCGAGCAATTAACTGAGTATATTGTGATCCAAAATCTAAAATAAGGATCTTATGGCTATGGATATTATTGGATGCTTGTTTCACGATGATTTTCTATATTTTAAATTTAAGTTCAGACCACTTTATGCTGTTATGCAAATCGATTTAACAATTTGCATAAAAACTAAAGTGATTGAGTAAGCGAATAAAGGTTGAGTGTGACTATAATGAATTATTCAACGCGATAATTTGGCGCTTCTTTTGTAATAGTGACATCATGAACGTGACTTTCTCTCATGCCTGCACTGGTCACTCGAACAAACTGGGCGTTATCGTGCCATAACTGAATCGTTTGACTACCGGTATAACCCATACTGGCACGGATACCACCTAATAGTTGATGAATGACGGCCAGTAAACTACCCTTGTAGGGAACACGACCTTCAATGCCTTCAGGCACTAATTTCTCAACGGAATCCGTTTCTTCCTGAAAATAACGATCGCTAGAACCTTGTTGCTGTCCCATTGCACCCAGAGATCCCATACCTCGGTAAGACTTATACGAGCGACCTTGAAATAATTCAACTTCACCAGGCGCTTCCTCCGTGCCGGCAAATAAACCGCCCAACATAACAGAATAAGCGCCAGCCGCTAAAGCCTTTGCAACATCGCCTGAATAGCGAATACCGCCGTCGGCAATCAGTGGAACACCTGTCCCCTTTAAGGCCTCAGCGACATTACTCACAGCTGTAATTTGCGGAACACCCACACCGGCAACTATACGAGTGGTACAAATAGAACCAGGGCCTATTCCGACCTTAACACCATCGGCACCGGCTTCAACCAGAGCTAACGCCCCAGCCGCTGTTGCAATATTGCCACCAATAACCTGAACAGAGGGATAGGTCTGCTTAACCCAACGCACCTTATCTAAAACGCCTTGAGAATGCCCATGCGCCGTATCCACGACAATAACATCAACGCCCGCCTCAACCAACGCAGCGACACGTTCCTCTGTACCTTGTCCTGTTCCTACTGCTGCACCCACGCGCAAACGTTCTTGTTCATCTTTACATGCTAATGGATAATCCTTGGCTTTTTGTATATCTTTTACTGTAATCATGCCGCGCAAATGAAACGATTCATTGACGACTAAGACTTTTTCAATCCGGTGCTTATGTAATAATGCGACGACTTCTTTACGATCAGCATTTTCTGTGACTGTAACGAGGCGATCTTTAGGCGTCATTACCTTTGAAACAGGTTCGTCATATCGGGTTTCAAAGCGTAAGTCACGACTCGTAACAATACCCACCAATTCGTCCCCATTAACCACCGGAACACCCGAAATATTTTTGGAGCGCGTTAGCTTGATAACTTCACGGATGCTAACATCTGGAGAAACGGTAATTGGATCTTTAATGACACCACTTTCATATTTCTTTACATGTCTAACTTCTCTAGCTTGCTGCTCAATGGTCATATTCTTATGAATAATACCGATGCCTCCTTCTTGAGCTATCGCAATCGCGAGTCGTGCCTCTGTCACTGTATCCATAGCCGCTGAAACCAGTGGAATATTAAGCGTAATACCTCGTGTCAACTGCGTTTTTAATTCTACATCACGTGGTAGCACTGTCGAGTGCGCTGGCACCAATAAAACGTCATCAAACGTGAGCGCTTCTTGAATAATTTGCATAAACCACACCTAATTATTTACTAAAATATTAAGTATTATACGGGGAGTTTGTTAACTATCGTAGTACTAAAAAAGAAACACAAACCAAAACATGACGAATGGATAATAAATTGACTGCTACAGCCAACTGATACCTTCTGTCTTATCTGTTTTTAATTACTTTACAATTCGTAGATTGGGTCTTGATGGCGGTTTGTCATCTGGCGGTGGATTTTCATCCGTCAATTCTTCTTGATCAAAAATCATTCCTTTACCGTTTTCTTTAGCATAAATAGCCATAACCGCAGAGACTGGAACTAAAATCCCCATAGGCTTTCCACTAAATCTGGCATTAAATTGAATATCCGTATTACCCAAATCAAGCCCTTGTATCGCTTGAGGCTTAATATTTAATATAATTTTGCCATCTTCAATTAGCTTTTGTGGCAAAACAGCACGACTATTTTCTGCGTTAACCAGTAAATAGGGCGTCAACTCATTATCAATTATCCATTCATAAATTGAGCGAATCAAATAGGGCTTTAAAGAGGTCATTTTGTAATCGTTATTTTAAAGGTTCAATCATTTCTTTTTCTTGTTCGCTCAAGCTTCGCTTAAAAGCAGGTCTTCTAAAAATACGTTGCGCATAATTAGTGATAACATCATTCGGCGTTGATACATCAATTCCAAGGCTAGGTAATCGCCATAACAATGGCGCAATAGCACAATCAATTAAGGAAAACTCATCACTCATAAAATAAGGTCTGGCTGCGAAAATAGGTGTTGCTGATAAAATACTTTCTCTAAGCATTTTTCTAGCTCGGGCAGACTTTTTTTCACCAGAAGATAATATTTCATCCAATAATTGATACCAATCCTGATCTATTCTTTTAATCAGCATTCTGGTATTAGCACGAGAAACAGGATCCATTTGATGTAATGGGGGGTGAGGAAAACGCTCATCCAAGTACTCCATAATAATCCGGGAATCATAGAGAACCAGATCACGCTCTATAAACGTTGGGGAGGTACCATTGGGATTAAGTTCAAGCAAATCCTCAGGCGGGTCTGTCGGGTCATAATATTCTATATCTGCAGCAACTGCTTTTTCGTGCAATACAAAACGAGCACAATGACTCATTGCACACGTTGGGGATGAGAAAAGCGTCATCGCAGATTTACGAGTAATAATATTTGCCACGAAAGCAACCTCTTTGGACAAAATAGGGCAATAAAAGGATCATTGTAGCATATGGAAGTATGCCTTTTGATGTTGTCAACAAAAGATTTAGGCACCGACAATAACAAGAAAACATCCCTGTCTTCATAGGTTACCTTTTAATCAACATCGTTCCAATATTCCTTTTTAAGTAAATAAGCAATCACTGAAAAGACCAACAAAAAGAAGATGACATACTTACCCATACGCTCCCTTTCTAATTGAACAGGTTCACCGACATAGACCAGAAAATTGACGAGATCGTTAACAAAACGATCAAACTCTCTCTCTGATAATTTCCCTGGCTCATCAAGTACGAGCTTAGTATATTCACCGTATATCGTTCTTCTCGATTCAGCATGCTGCTCCCCTTGTAACTGCCATAAAGGATTCGGCATGGCGGTATCTTCGAAAACCAGATTATTGACTCCGAATGGGCGCGAAGGATCTGCATAATAACTTTTCAAATAACTATATAACCAATCTGCACCCCGAGATCTTGCAATTAATGAAAGATCAGGAGGTTGCACACCGAACCATTTTTCAGCATCGTGCTTATTCATAGCACTATGAATTTGGTCATAAATACTAGCACCCTCGGGTGCAATATCTTTTAGAACTTTCTGCGGGTCCACACCAGTATCCACGGCAAAACGTAAGTAACGCATATGCTTGGCCGAATGACAACCCAAGCAATAGGTTACAAAATGTTGGGCACCTCGCTGCAATGACGCATTATCACTTAAATCAATATTTGCCTCTTGCAGCTCAACGGGTTCAGAAGCAAAAGCGGCAAACGATAGGATGAATAATAAAAGTAAAGCAATTAAATTTTTCATATCAATCAAGACTCCCTTTTAATTTTATCGCTAACCGGCTAATAACATGTGCGATCCCTTTAGGGTTAGGCCGCCTGTTAAAAAAGGTGCTTTTAAATGCTGGGTGACCAATCTCTGTAGACACTGGCTTTAATTCTGTTATTTCCTCGATCAAAGCAGGCAATTGCTCTTCTAACGCGTGCAACTGCTCTTCAAGACTATGATCTTTTGTTAGCCGTCTAGGAACTGGCTTAGTTTTTTCCCACCGGGTAAAAATCGGCATTAACAAAAAGAAACCAAAATAGATAGTTGTAAACAGCCTAGCCATTGTAGTGGCTAAAGGCGTTACTGGTTGCGTACCTAAATAACCCAACGCTAAAAAACTGACTACGAATAAAAACAATGCTTTTTTGAAAATTCCACCACGATAACGAATTGACTTTACCTTACAACGATCTAACCACGGTATCAAAAATAAAACTACAATAGAACCACCCATACCAATAACACCGGCAAACTTATCAGGAATCGCCCTTAGAATTGAATAAAACGGTGTGAAATACCAAACCGGAGCGATATGCTCAGGGGTCTTCATGGGATCAGCCGGAATAAAGTTCGCATGCTCAAGAAAGTACCCACCGACTTCTGGCATGTAGAATATTACTGTCGCAAAGAACAATAAAAACACACCTACACCGACCAGATCTTTTACCGTGTAATAAGGATGAAAGGGAATACCATCAACAGGATGCCCCCAGGGATCTTTAGACGCTTTTATTTCAATGCCATCAGGATTATTCGAACCAACCTCATGTAATGCAACCAGATGCATAAACACCAACATAACCAATACTAATGGCACAGCAATAACATGAAATGCAAAAAACCGGTTTAACGTTGCATCAGCAATAACATAATCCCCTCTGATCCAGAGTGACAAATCGTCACCAATAACTGGAATCGCGCTGAACAAAGAGATAATAACTTGAGCGCCCCAAAAAGACATTTGCCCCCAAGGTAACAAGTACCCCATAAAGGCTTCAGCCATGAGAGCCACAAACAGCAACATCCCAAAAATCCAGATTAACTCTCGCGGGTGTTTAAATGACCCATAGAGTAAGGCTCTAAACATGTGCAAATAAATAACTATAAAAAAAGCAGATGCCCCAGTTGAGTGCATATATCGCACTAGCCAGCCCCAAGGCACATCCCGCATAATGTATTCGACAGAGTCAAAAGCTAACTTTGCATCTGGCTTGTAGTTCATGGTTAACAAAATACCAGTAATAATCTGGTTCACTAACACCAATAAGGCTAAAGAACCAAAAAAATACCAAATATTAAAATTCTTAGGCGCATAGTAATGCGTCATGTGGTCATTCCAAAACTTTGTGACAGGGAAACGATCTAATACCCAATTGCCACATTCACTTAAACGTGTTGGTTTCATGCGTTTTTCTCCTCAGCGGCTTCACCAATGATGATGCGTGTCTCGCTTGCATAGCGATAAGGCGGAATTTCTAGATTAGTCGGTGCCGGAACACCCCTATACACACGACCGGCCAAATCAAACCATGAACCATGACACGGACAGAAGAAACCGCCTTTCCATTTCTCACCTAAATCAACAGGAGCAACTTCAGGACGAAATGTCGGAGAACAACCTAAATGCGTACACAAACCAACAGCAACAAAAATCTCTGGTTTCAATGATCTCACCGGATTTTTACTAGAGGCTGGTTGCTCTGAATCATTTGAAAGTGGATCCCTAAGTTCAGCATCTAAGGTTTTTAATGTTTGAATTACCTCTGGGGTTCTATTGAGAACCCATACCGGCTTACCTCGCCAAGCAACCCTAATCAATTGCCCAACTTCCATTTTACTAATATCCACTTCAACTGGGGCTCCTGCTGCCATTGCTTTAACACTGGGTTGCATTTGGGCAAGAAAGGGGACCGCTAAATAGCCAGAGCCAACAGCGCCAACCACGGTCAATGCCGAGGTTAAAAACTGGCGTTTTGACTTATCTACGCCTTTATTATTCATTATGGGTATCTCCTGATTTTATACGGCTTTTAAAAGCTCATTTTTATTTTGCGTCAATATAACACTAGAAGCAGATGAATTTGAAGTGCTTAGTTTGAATTATTGAAGATACTACACAACTTTAACTATTCACTGCGCCAGTTTATTTTTGCTGCAACTCTTTAAGACTGTTGTGTAATGCATCAAGAAAAGCCTTATTTTCTTCTGGCGTCCCTATAGTCACTCGCAGACAGTCTGTTAACACCCCTCCTTGGCTAGTCATATTTTTTATTAGAACTCCTTGATTTTTTATCGATAGGAAAATATCAGTCGCTTTACCTGGCGGGGTTTTAAAAAGAATAAAATTGGCCGCACTAGAATAGGCAGTAATCTCGTCATAGTCATTCAATGCCTTTAAAACTAAGGCTCTTTCAGCACAAATAGCTTGAGTTTGCTCATCAAAGAAGGCTTTATTAGATAAAGCAAATTCTGCACTCATTTGAGTAAGGCTGTTGATATTATAAGGCAATCGAATCTTGTTCAATTGTTCAATAATGTCAGGACTCCCCATCAGATAACCTAATCTTAAACCTGCAAGTCCTAACTTAGATACAGTCTGCATCACTAATAAATTATCATAATGATCTAACTGATCGATAAAACTTGCATCCGCAAATGGCGCATACGCCTCATCGATTACAACCAAACCTTGAGCAGCCTTTACAATCTCAACTATCGCAGCCTCGTTAAATAAATTAGCCGTTGGATTATTAGGATAAGCTAAAAATATAATTCGGGGTTGATACTGTTCAATCGCCTGCAACATACCAGGCAAATCCAAATCAAAACCATCCGTTAATAACGGCATACCAATATATTTTAAGCCTAACGAATCACTAATCTGCTTGTACATCACAAATCCAGGAGCCGGCGCTAATACGGCTGAACCCTCTGGTAACGCCATCAAGAGCAACTGAATAATCTCATCAGACCCGTTGCCAAGCAATAAATCAAAGTGATCTGGCAATTGAGTTAATTGCTTAAGAGTCTGGCCTAAGGCTTTAGCATCTGGATCAGGATATCGATTTAGTTGACAGTCTTTTAATAACTCTAACCACTGCTCCTTAATAGCATCAGGCCAACTATAGGGGTTTTCCATTGCATCAAGCTTAATCAGTCCAGTTGCATCAGCGACTTTATAGGCGCTCATGGCTAGAACTTTTTTACGAAAAACGTGGGCGATTAAATTGCTTTGAGTCATAGTTCACTACTTAATGTTAAAGAGCTTACAACGTCATCAACAATGGAGTAACGACGTTTAACCTTATTTAATTCTATATTCCGCAGAACGCGCATGGGCAGTCAAACTTTCACCACGTGCTAAAATGGAGGCTGTTTTACCTAAAGTATCAGCCCCCACATCAGAGCAATAAATGATGCTCGATCGCTTTTGAAAGTCATAAACGCCTAGAGGTGAAGAAAACCGCGCAGTACTAGAAGTAGGTAATACATGATTAGGGCCAGCGCAATAATCACCTAAAGCCTCTGCTGTGTAACGCCCCATAAAGATAGCACCTGCATGACGTATTTGAGCACTTAAGGTTTCGGGTTCTGCAACTGATAATTCTAAATGCTCTGGCGCAATAATATTAGCAACTTCCGCAGCCTGACTTAAAGAACCTACTTTAATTAGCGCTCCACGGGTCGATAATGAAGCTCTAATAATTTCTGCCCGTTCCATTGTAGGTAATAAAGCATTAATACTTTTCTCAACGGCCTGTAAAAAATTACTATCGTCACTGATTAAAATGGCTTGGGCATTTTCATCATGTTCTGCCTGAGAAAACAAATCCATGGCAATCCAATCCGGGTTGGTTTTACCATCGCAAATTACCAATATCTCAGAAGGCCCTGCAATCATATCAATGCCCACCTGACCAAAAACCAGTTTCTTTGCAGTTGCAACGTAAATATTACCAGGACCAACTATTTTAGCCACCGGCGGAATAAATTCTGTCCCATAAGCCAGCGCTGCAATGGCTTGCGCTCCTCCAATAGAGAAAACCCGATCTACGCCCGCCAAATAAGCCGCCGCTAACACCAATTCATTAGCATCGCCTTGTGGCATCGGTACAACCATAATCAATTCAGCAACCCCAGCTACTTTTGCTGGAATCGCATTCATCAACACAGAAGACGGGTAAGCTGCCTTACCTCCAGGCACATACAAACCAACACGATCCAAAGGGGTAACTTTTTGCCCTAATACTGTGCCATCGGCTTCAGTATATTGCCAGGATTGAATTTTTTGATAGTCTGCATAAGCGCGAATACGCTCAGCTGCTACCTGAAGTGCTGTTGCTTGATCTACTGGCAGGCTTTCCCAAGCTAATTTCAATGTTTCTTTAGATACTTCAAGCTCATTGGCCTGATCTATTTGACGATGATCAAAACGGTTGGTATATTCTATTAAGGCTCTGTCGCCGTTTTTACGTACGTTCGCAATAATCTCTAATACGCGCATTTGAATATCGAGATCATCGGTTTCATCCCACGCCAATAATCCCTTTAATTGCTCATTAAAATCAGATGACGATGCATCTAATTTAAGCATTGTTAAATCAGACATCATGCTTACCTATTCGCCAATGTTTTTTCAAATTGCGTGAGCAACGCTGAAATAGCCTCATGCTTCATTTTCATCGCCGCTTTATTGACCACTAGCCGGGAACTGATATTCATAATCAACTCACGTGGCTCAAGATCATTGGCTCTAAGCGTATTCCCCGTATCAACTAAATCAACAATACAATCAGCTAGCCCAACCAGTGGTGCAAGCTCCATTGACCCATACAATTTAATGATTTCAGCCTGAATACCTTGGCTAGCAAAATAACTTTGTGCAATTTTAACGTACTTAGTCGCTACTCGGATACGACCACTCAATTTGGGTGCATCTTTATGAGCCGCTGTCATTAATCGACAGCAAGCAATATTTAAATCTAACGGCTCATAGAGACTTTCGGCACCGTGTTCTATCAAGACATCCTTACCTGCAATCCCTAAATCCGCCGCACCATATTCTACAAACGTCGGTACATCAGTCGCACGAATAATCACCAACTGAACATCAGGTCGCGTAGTTGCCAATATTAATTTACGACAGGTCTTTGGGTCATCCGTTGGCACAATGCCAGCTTCGGCCAATAAAGGCAAAGCATCTTCGTATATTCTGCCCTTAGATACAGCGATAGTTAACATTATAAAACTTACCTTGGCACACGACGAATCGTTGCGCCTAATTGAGAAAGTTTTTCTTCGATATGATCATAACCCCGATCAATATGATAAATACGATCAACCAATGTACTACCTTCCGCCACCAGAGCCGCAACTACCAAACTCGCAGATGCTCTTAAATCAGTTGCCATAACAGGCGCACCAATGAGTTTTTTTACACCAGTACAAATAGCCGTATTAGATTCTAATCTTATATTTGCACCCATCCTCTGTAACTCTTGAACATGCATGAAACGATTTTCAAAAATTGTCTCAGTAATGACACCAACACCTTCTGCAATAGCATTCATAGCAATAAACTGAGCTTGCATATCGGTAGGAAATGCAGGGTATGGCGCTGTTCTCAAAGAAACTGCCTTAGGCTTTTTACCATGCATATCTAACTCGATCCAATCTTCTCCAGTGGTAATTTCGGCTCCAGCTTCAACCAGTTTTTCTAAAACCGCGTCAAGAATATCGGGACGAGTGTTTTTAAGCTTTACTTTCCCCCCAGTAATAGCTGCAGCGATTAAATAAGTACCCGTTTCAATTCTATCAGGCAAAATATCGTAATGCAGATTTTCCACTCCCAATTTTTCTACACCTTCAATCACCAGTACATCAGTTCCAATACCGGAAATCTTCGCACCCATCGCATTTAGAAAATAAGCTAAGTCTGTCACTTCGGGTTCTTTAGCTGCGTTTTCAATAATGGTCACTCCTTCTGCTAATGCAGCAGCCATTAATAAATTTTCTGTCCCTGTAACGGTGATTTGCTCAAGAACTAAGCGACACCCTTTAAGACGTTTAGCTTTTGCATGAATAAATCCACCATCAAGAGTGATATCAGCTCCCATCTTAATGAGACCGTTGATATGAATATCAACCGGTCGTGTTCCAATGGCGCACCCCCCAGGCAATGATACATGAGCCTCCCCGAACCTCGCTAACAAAGGCCCTAATACCAGGATTGACGCTCGCATGGTTCTGACTAACTCATAGGGAGCCTCATAACTATTGATCGTACTGCTATCAACCTCAATATTCATTTTTTCATCTACAACTAAATGAACCCCCATACGACCCAATAATTCCATGGTCGTAGTGATATCATGCAGGTGAGGAATATTGCCAACGCTTACAGGAGTTTCTGAAAGTAAAGTTGCTGCCAGAATAGGTAAGGCTGCATTCTTTGCGCCAGAGATTCTTAACTCCCCAGAAAGACGCGCGCCACCAGTAATAATTAATTTATCCATAATAGGTACTTTTAAATAGTTTCTGCATGTGACAAAGACTCGACATCTTGCTCTTGCCTAGTATGCGGAGAAAAATGGTTTGTTTTATCAAAGCCACTTAACTTAGCAAGATTGAGTAATTGTTCGGGAATATTTTTGAAGGTAATCTGGACTCTGTGCTGACGTGCGTACTTAATCCACTCAATCATTAAAGCCAGACCAGCACTATCAGTACAGACAACACGTCCAAGATCGATATTAATCTGTTTTGCTGAGCTTAAAAAGCCAAATGAATTTAGAGTCTTAATATCAATAGTAGAAAATGTCAAGTCTCCATCAATAACATAATTACCTAACCCCTCATCAATAATGTTGAGTTTTGTCACTTCTTTTCTTCCGCTGACTTAAATAGGAACTGGCCAATCGCTTTTTCAAGAATAATTGCCGACTGAGTAATTTCAATTTTCCCGTCAGCTTTTAAATAAGTTTCTGAACCACCTGGCTCTAAATTAACATATTGTTCACCTAGTAGACCAGCCGTAAAAATACTTGCGGTAGTATCATCCGGCATCGTATTGTATTTTGAATCAATACTCATCTGAACAACAGACTCATAGGTTTTTGGATCAAAACTAATGGAGCTAACCTTACCTATTTTAACACCAGCTGCAGAAACCGGAGATTTAACTTTTAACCCCCCGGAATTTTCAAATCGAGCAGTAATCGTATAACTGTCTTCCTCAACAAATGAACTTAAATTACTGACGTGCATAGCTAGAAAAAAAAGTCCTACAATACCTGCCGCCACAAAAAGGCCAACTAATGTATCCTGATTATTGGTGTGCTGCATCTTAATGATCTCCAAACATGAGTGCAGTCAGGATAAAATCCAGACCTAATATGCTAAACGCTGAATTAACTACGGTTCTCGTAGTTGCTCTACTAACACCTTCCGAAGTAGGGATTGCATCATAACCTTCAAATAAAGCAATCCAGGAAGTTACAAATCCAAAGACAATACTTTTAATAAAACCATTGATAATATCATCATGAAAATCAATGCTTGCTTGCATTTGCGACCAATAAGCCCCTTCATCCACACCTAATAATCCTGATCCGATAATCTGCCCACCAATAATACCCACTGCGCTGAATAATCCTGCTAATAAAGGCATCGATATTAAACCAGCCAGAAATCGAGGACTTATAATACGTTTAACTGGATCAACAGCCATCATTTCCATCCCTGATAACTGCTCTGTCGCTTTCATGAGTCCAATTTCAGCAGTTAAAGCAGAACCCGCTCTACCTGCAAATAATAGCGCCGACACAACGGGTCCCAATTCTCTGACTAAAGAAGCAGCGACCATAACTCCCAGCGTTTCTTCAGCACCAAAGTCCGACAGCGTATAATATCCCTGAAGACCAAGAACCATGCCAACAAATAAACCCGAAATGGTAATAATTAAAAAGGACAGGACACCCACTGAATACATTTGATTCAGCAATAACCTTGGGCGAGGCAATACGCTGAAAATTCCAGAAATGGTTTGTAATAAAAAATAGGTTGATCGTCCCAACTTAGTAAAACTGGTACGCGTGCTTTTACCCAAATCTTGTATAAATTGACTCATTTTATAATATATCTATCTCATTAATGTTCAGTTTGAAACGTAAAGGAAACATTAAAATCTAATTCATTTAAAGTTTCTACAACAAGATTGAATTAACGCTGCATATTCTATTAATACCGCTTACCTAACGACATTAAATCATCAACATAATCTTTAGCAGGATAATGAAAATGCACGGGACCATCTGCTGCTCCAGTCATGAATTGTTGCACCCATTCGGAATCCGACTGCTGGATCTCTTCTGGAGTACCTTGACCAACGACTCTACCCTCTGATAAAACATAAATATAATCCGCTATCGCAGAAGTATCATGAACATCATGAGAAACAATAATGCTTGTTAGCCCTAAAATATTATTCAATGATTTAATTAAATGGACCAACACACCCATTGAAATTGGATCCTGTCCAGTAAAGGGTTCATCATATAAGATCATCATCGGATCAAGGGCTATAGCTCTTGCCAGAGCGACTCGTCTTGACATGCCGCCAGATAATTCATTAGGCATTAAATCTCTTGCTCCACGCAACCCGACTGCCTGCAACTTCATTAATACTAGAGTGCGTATCATTGACTCGGGCAAATGGGTGTGCTCGCGTAACGGGAATGCTACGTTATCAAAAACCGTCATATCGGTTAATAAAGCACCACTTTGAAAAAGCATACCCAAGCGTTTTCGTAGATCGTACAATTCTGATCGACGCAATTGATGCACATTCTGTCCATCAACAAAAATAGAGCCTCGATCAGGGAATAACTGCCCCCCTATTAATTTTAACAAGGTGGTTTTTCCAGTACCACTGGGACCCATAATGGCCGTTATTCTACCTCGCTTAAAATCCAACGAAATATCGTCAAATATTTTCTTGCTGCCACGAGAAAATGTCAGATTACGGACAGATACTAAATTATCTTGAGAAGAAACGCTGTTAACCATGCGCAATTGTAATCGTGTTTGTCAATCTAAAGGATCTATTTTCTACGACTACTCGTTGATAAGTCAATCTATTGTCGTTGATATTGCAAAATGCCATGATTTTGTTTGAATAAAAAGTAAAATGACCCAGTCCCATATCAACACCTTAATATTTTTTTGAAGTGTTCAAACAGCACCACAACAACGCTTAAACTTCTTACCACTGCCACAAGAACAGGGTGCATTTTTTCCCTGATTAGTCTGCATATCTATCTTACCCATCGATTTTATTACACCATCAAGATAAAACCATCGACCAGCTATTTTAATAAACCGACTGATTTCATTCATGACACATTCTTCGCCATCCTGACTATAAAAGGCTTTAAAGGCCAGCACGCCTTTAGTATCTTTAGCACCACCTTTTTTAATATCTGTAATTTCAAGCCGCAACCACGTTATTGTCTCACGCGAGAAATCAATCAGTTCTGGGCGTTTTGTAGAATCCCAGGTTTGTTGCAAATATTCAGCATTACGCAAAACATAAGCACTATAACGGGAACGCATCAACGCTTCGGCAGTAACAGGAAATCTCTGTCCTAAATGAAACGGGTGACAACAAGTTTCGTAATTAATGCCAGAACCACAAAGACAAGCCTCATTAGTATTCAGATATCACTCCTTAACAAAAAATTCAGATATTCAATCTACGGTTAAAGATCACCGTTATCACAAAAATAACGGGGAAACAAAAATATTGTTTACCCGTCTTTCTCAATTAGCAACCAGATCAACTGAAGGATTATTGCTTTTCTAATAAATAATCTAACCACAAATTAGACAATTTTTCTTGCACCGTATTTTGACGCAAACGCGCATTTAAATGCGGGAAGTCCACTTTATCCAAATCTTGATCCTGGTTATAACAAGAATATACAAAGTATTCTTTACCTGATTCGGCATCCACATGTTTACATAAACATTGCGCACAAATACCTTTCATCATACATTGCATGGGTGAATTGATAGACCCAATCGCATGATGTGCTTTTTTAAGATACGGCTTCAACACATCAAAACGCGCAGATTTTACTGCCGCCATCATCCGGTCAGAACCAATCACCACCAAATGATCAACATCTGCTAATGAAATAGGTTGATCACCTAACTCACCGGTCGCATAAGCCACCATACATTCCAGGATATTACCAACAAAGCTTTTATCTTGTGGACGAGTTGGCACAATCGCTTCAACACCTTCACCTTTATCAACAGACCAGACGATTAAATCCGCTGCAGCCTCTACGTCTTCAACTTTAAAACGGTCTTGAGAATATTTATAACCCGCGAAATAAATCACTCGATTATTAGCCGCACGTAAGGCCTTACCAATCGAGAACAATACCGCGTTACCTAAACCACCACCAAGCAACAACACGGTTTGATTACTTGGAATATCGGTAGGCGTACCTGTTACACCCATAATAACCAATGGATCACCCACTTTCCACGATGCACATAATCGAGATGAGGAACCCATTTCTAAAGCAATTAAAGAAATAGTGCCTTTTTCTTTATCCACTTCGGCACCTGTTAAGGCTAAACCTTCAGCAGCTAAAACAGTTCCTTCCACCGTAGGTGCAAACGCTTCATAATTTTGAACGCGATAGAATTGACCCGGATAGAACTTCTGCGCAGCCAAAGGTGCTTTAACTACCACCTCAATAATAGTTGGCGTTAAACGATTAACAGCCACAATAGTCGCTTTAAATACTTCATCTAAACGAGCAAACAATACTGTTAAATTCGTATCACGCTCAGCTTGTTTTTTATCATCCAAGTTAGCCAATTCTTTTGCAAATAACTTAGCCACATAAGGATAACCATTCTTAGCGCTAGCCATCGCTTTAACCACATTACCTGCATACACAGGATGATTATCACCATAGAAACTAATAAACTTGCCGCCTTTTTGATAAGACGTTAAAGGTGCAGGCTTACCCAACTTAGGCATTTTTTCATCATGCATAGGCACTAACTCAACGCTATCGTTTGTCCACTCAGGCTCGTAGCGTTGAAAGAACCATTTATCCATGACAAAAGTGTCTGGATATTCACTTTGATAAATAGTGTTTGGTGAAGTACCCGCAGCAACATATAAACTGCGTAAAGGCACATTAACAATCTCACCAGAATTGACCCAACGGCCGCCGTCCAAGACTAATTTCTCGAAATCAACCGATGCTAAATGCCCATATTCATCTGGTTCAGCCCCCAAAGGACTCATACCTTCAGCTAAGGCGATACCTTCTTCTAAAGCTTCGCTAATTTCTTCATGATTTTGACGATACGCAGGCGCATCCTTCATGCCTTTACGGTAGAACAGGGTTACACCACCCCATGCTTCAACTAAGGGCTGGAAGTTAGGCGCTTCACCTTCTGCTTCCGCACGCACCCGCTCAGCATAAATCGACTTGCCATGGGCTAAAAATTCATCAAAAATAATGATTTCTTCTTTGTCATAACGCGCCCGAACCGCTTGCTCACCATACACGTTAACCAGCGTTTCATAACGATGCAAGATTTTTTCAACTTGCACAGGATAATACGCCATCAATTCTGTTGCCGTATCAATTGCCGTTAAACCACCACCAATCACACCAGCGGGTAAGCGGACTTGCAGGTTAGCCAATGAAGAAGCTTTAGCCGCACCCGTTAATTGTAACGCCATCAAGAAATCTGAAGCTTTACGAATACCGCGCATTAAATTGTTTTTAAGATCAATAATCGTCGGTTGACCCGCACCTGATGCGATACAGATATGATCAAAACCCAAATCCCACGCATCATCAATGGTTAAAGTACCGCCGAAACGCACGCCACCATAAGAACGGAAAGCCGCGCGTCTTTGTAGTGTAAGATAAATTACTTTTAAAAAGTTTTTATCCCAACGCACCGTAATACCGTATTCAGCGACACCGCCAAAGCCTGCTAAAATACGCTTATCTAAATCTTCATATAAATCTTTAAAATCAACAATCGGTACCGGTAACGTATTTGCATCACCGGTTAATTCAACGGGTAAAGGTTCTAATTTAAGACCGTCAATACCCGCTACTGCGAAACCTTCATTTAACAAATAATGGCTCATGGTGTAACCCGCAGGTCCTAAACCAACAACCAAGGCATTTTTGCCGTTATAAGGCAACATCACTGGACGTTTAACGTTTAATGGGTTCCAGCGTGTTAATAAGCTATAAATCTCAAAACCATAAGGCATGAATAACACATCAGTTAATACATTGGTTTCAATTTGAGGAATGTTAACAGGATCGGTTTTTTGATAGATACAACCCTTCATACATTCATTACAGATACGATGACCGGTACCTGGACACATAGGATTATCAACCACGATAATCGCTAAGGCACCAATATTGTCACCTTTACGTTTAACCAAATGCATTTCGGAAATCTTTTCATCCAATGGACAACCAATCGTGGTTACACCCAATGGATCCGCTTTAAACTCATTAGTTTTCTTATTGCGCATACCTTTAGAACACGAATCCGTATCACGCTCATGGCAATAAATACAATGATTAACTTCTGATAGAACTTGTCTTTGATTATAACGAAGATCAGTTAATTTAAAGCCATCACGACGACGACGGTGCGCTAGCTCACCCATCCAGGCCGTAAATTGACCACGATCAACGACTTCATGCTCAACTAAGTTATCAAAATCTCTTTTTTCTGGAAGTTTAAAACTTAACCAGTCTGCAACGATGTCATTATCTTGTTGAGCAACAAAACTCCAGCGTTGCACAATATCCATTAAGCCACCAATAAAATCAGCGGCTTCTTTTCTAGCAATAATGTCAGCAAATTCAGTAGCAGCCAATTCATGTATCGCTAATTTAGTGCGTAACGCACTGACTTGCTCATCAGCATTTTCATAAGCGCTAGCTTTTCCTTTAGAGACTAACTTATAGTGACTAGAGAGTAAACCAATCACTGCGCCTACACGGGCCACACGATGTTCAGGATCAGGGTCTTCATTCGCTTCAGAAAAACCGGCCTCAATGAGTAAATCAAATTGACTCAAAATGGAAGGAATATTCCAATCACTGGTATCTTGACCTTTGAAGACAACACCCAGCTTTTCAACCACTTCATTTTTAAACGTGAAGATAGTATCAATTTCATCTTTAATTTTATCTGCTTGCGCTTGGTGTTGCGAGGAAACATTAAACAACTTAGCCACAAACTGACCGACATAAGGCCCCATGTTGACTAACAACTCAGAAATTTCTTCTGGCTTTAAGCCCTCACCCTGGTTTTGACGATAAGCAGAAAATTTATCAAACAATTCAATATCATGCTTTTTGATAGACTCATCAAACACATCCATTAAGTCATTTAGACGTGCTGCATCATATAAATCGGCGTAGGTAAAAGTCGGGATTCCAAGAATAAAATTGTTTTGTTCCATAATACGTTGGTTTGATTAGCTAAGTGTCCAAGCAAACACTAAAAAAGTGACTGAATAAACAGCTAAGGTTACTGAAAGGGATGTTTTCTAGATATTTTAAGTAAATAATTCTATTTTATCCACAGATAAAATATCGACAGAATGTCAAAGAGAATAAACACTTATGATTTACTGAAAAAATGAAACTAACTAAACAAAATAAGAATAGCAAAACCTGAAGCTGTATCTTATTTCAAACACTATCCAACTAGTTTTTGATTAAAAATGTACTTTCACTCCATAGCTAGGACCCTTTATAATTTCAAGTCCTAGCTAAGATGATTATATTTCTAATTATTAGTAATCAATCAGCCTGACGCCTTAAAAAGGCTGGAATATCTAAATAATCCAAATCTATCTCTTTTTTAGTTTGCGCACCAAAACGGGTTTCTTTAGATTCGTTTTTTCCAGCATGACGCATGGCAGTCGGTTTATCCAAGTCATCATAATTAGTAATGCCTGCTGCTGGCTTATGTATCGCCTTAACGGGAGCTTTAACCGCTACGCGAGGCATACCCATTCCTGTAGCAACGACTGTCACTTTAATCTCATCACCCAGGGTTGGATCAATAGCCATACCAATCTTGATAACAGCATCTTCAGAAGCAAACTCATGAACGATATTACCCACTTCGTTAAACTCGGCTACGCCCATATCAGCCGCAGATATATTAACCAAAATTCCACGGGCACCTTGCAAATTAATGTCTTCAAGCAAAGGACATGCAATGGCTTTTTCAGCGGCCTCACGAGCACGATGTTCGCCCGATGCAGAGCCAACGCCCATAATAGCAGCACCCATTCCAGACATAACAGTTCTAACGTCAGCAAAATCAACGTTAATCATACCTGGATGAATAATAAGCTCTGTAATACCTTGAACCGCATCAAGTAATACGTCATTTGCGGCTTTAAAAGCATTCATTAAAGAAACATTGTTGCCCAAAACCGGCAATAATTTCTGATTGGGAATCGTGATTAACGAATCAACGTATTTTTCTAACTCTACAATACCTTGCTCTGCGACAAGCTGCTTCTTCTTACCTTCAAAAAGAAAAGGCTTCGTCACCACTGCAACCGTTAAAATGCCCATTTCCTTTGCAATCTGCGCTATGACAGGAATAGCGCCTGTTCCAGTCCCACCACCCATTCCGGCAGTCAAAAAAACCATATCTGCGCCTTGCAATACCTCTTTAATTCGATCCTTATTTTCTTCAGCAGCAAATTTTCCAATTTCTGGATTTGTACCCGCTCCCAACCCTTTTGTTAACTCGACACCCAACTGAATAATGGTGTCAACTGTAATCTTTCTTAATGCCTGAGCATCTGTATTTGCACAAATAAACTCCACGCCTTCAATATGGCTTCCAACCATATGATTAACGGCATTGCCACCACCACCGCCGACACCAATAACCTTGATGACTGCGGACTGTGTATAAGTATCCACCAATTCATATTTCACGACACCACCCCTTAAATACAAAATAAACGTTATTAAAAATTACCCTGAAACCAGCTTTTCATTTTGGAAATCCAACTTAAACCATCTGCCTCATGACTTCTACCCAAGTTCTGATGATCCTTTCCGTACATTAACAGTCCAACCCCTGTTGAGTGAATGGGATTTCTCACCACCTCGGCTAACCCAGAAACATTTTGCGGCCCCCCCATTCTTACTGGCATATGAAAAATCTCCTCAGCCAATTCAATCAGACCCATGACTTTTGAACTGCCCCCAGTCAAAACAATACCTGCTGCAATTAACTCTTCATTACCACTTCGTCTAAGCTCTGACTGCACCAGCAACATAAGCTCCTCATAACGAGGCTCTATTATTTCAGCCAGATTTTGCATTGAAATTTTGCGTGGGGCTCTATCACCTATACTCGGAACTTCAATCACACCATCAACGTTTGCCAATTGTGTTAACGCACAAGCATACTTACGCTTGATTTCTTCTGCATTTACAGTAGGTGTTCGTAATGCTACAGCAATATCATTGGTTACTTGATCGCCTGCAATCGGTATTACGGCTGTGTGCTTGATGGCTCCTTCAACAAAAATAGCAATATCTGTTGTCCCCCCCCCAATATCAATTAAACAAACACCCAGCTCCTTTTCATCTTCTGTAAGCACAGAATTACATGAAGCTAATTGCTCTAATACAATATCTTCAACCTCTAACCCACACCGGCGAATACACTTGATAATATTTTGTGAGGCGCTTACACTCCCTGTCACCATATGAACCTTAGCCTCTAACCGTATCCCTGACATACCAATGGGTTCTTTAATGCCATCTTGAAGATCAATTACAAATTCCTGTGGCAGAATATGTAATATTTTCTGATCCGCTGGTATAGCAACTGCTCGTGCCGAATCAATAACCCTATCAATATCATATTGAGTGACTTCTTTATCCTTAATAGCCACAATACCATGTGAATTTAGACTTCGAATATGACTCCCAGCAATACCCGCAAAAACAGATCTAATCTGGCACCCTGCCATCAACTCAGCTTCTTCAATTGCTTTTTGAATAGAATGAACTGTTGACTCTAAATTAACCACTACTCCCTTCTTAAGGCCTCGTGATGGCGTAGATCCTATGCCAATTATTTCTATATTGCCGTCACTGGTCAGCTCACCAACAATAGCCGCAACCTTTGACGTACCTATATCTAATCCGACTATTAAATTACGCTCTGTTTTTTTTGCCATTTTATTTACTCTTTATCGCCTTATCGTATTCTCATTCATTATTGGGTTTTGCAATGGCACTCCAGTCAATCTCAGCGGTTCCAGGCTTCCATGAAACTGCATACCCGTTGGGATATCTCAAATCAACTCTTTCAATTTGCAAAAACTGTTCTTGATCTAACACTGTCAACGTTTTTAAAAAACGCTGTAATTTCTTTAATTGCTCATTACGCCCCAACAGTATTTCCAGTTCATTTGCCAATTTGATTTTCCATGCCCCTCGTTCATTAACACTAAACTCTGCTAACTTCATAGAATGGTCAGCTAAAGCCGTTTTAATGCCCTTCATTATTTCCAGTACTTTTAATTGCTGTAATTCAGGTCCAATTACCAACACCCTATCTTTAAATTGCTCTATATTTTTAGGCGTAAATATAATACCTTGCTCTGTTATCAAGCTATTTTCTCCCCAGCGCGCAAATGGCTTCCTTTCTTGTACCTTGATATCAATTTCATCAGGCCAGACACGCTTAACAGTAACCGTATCAACCCAAGGCAATTTTGAAACTACAGCATGTATCTCCTGCATATCAACATCAAAAAAACCTGTCATTACCATTGGCTGTAACACAGCCTGTACCTCACTCTTACTGAGATATTGAAAAACGCCTTCAATTCTCACGTATCTAATCGGCAAAGATACATTTTTTATCGATAACGCCCGAATCTGCCATTTTTTATCTAATTGATACCCAGCGACTACAACCAGACCCAACAATAGTAATCCGGTTAGCAGGGGTTTAATGCCTACATTACTCATTATCCAAGGCTGGTTTCCAGTACCCGCCAAACTAACTCTTCAAAATCTATACCTTCTTGCTTGGCTGCCATTGGGACCAGACTATGATCCGTCATACCCGGCACTGTATTAATCTCAATTAATTGATACTGACCAGAATCATCGATAAATATATCGACTCTTGCCCATCCTTTAGCACCAACCACTTTGCTTGCAATCAATGCAACATTTCTAATAAATTGCTCCTGCTCATCACTTAAGCCAGCAGGACAATGATATTTTGTCGTTGTAGCATTATATTTTGCTTCGTAATCATAAAATGAATTGGGCGTTTCTAAACGGATTACAGGCAAAGCGATATCATTCAAAATAGCTACAGTATATTCTTTACCAGTCACCCAACTTTCAGCATAAACATCACAATCGTAATCTAAAGCTAATTTCAGCGCATTTTGGAGTTCTTTCCTTGAATTTGCTTTGCTCATACCAATGCTAGAACCTTCTTGGGCAGGCTTTACAATCACCGGAAAGCCCAATGCTTCAATACAAGCATCAAGATCATGTTCGTCTTTCAATAAAAACCATTTAGGAGTCACTAAACCATATCCTTTCCAGCATAGTTTTGTTTTAAGCTTATCCATCGCTAACGCAGAAGCCAAAACCCGACTGCCCGTATATGGAATTCCCAACACCTCAAGAACCCCTTGGATTACACCATCCTCTCCACCACGACCATGAATAATATTGAAAACCCTATCAACATTCACACCACTCAAAGCCTGAATTGGACTTCCTGTTACATCAATAGCAATCGCATCTACGCCTTTTCGTAATAAGGCCTGATAAACAGCATTACCACTTCTCAAAGAAACGGCTCTCTCTGCTGCCGACCCGCCCATCAGCACGGCAACCCGACCAAATTTTTCAGGATTTCGGAAAGACACCAGGTGCTGCCTTTCTAAATCAACCTCACCTACCATACATACCTCTGTGTGCAATTCAACACCCTGCTGTTCCTTTACTATTTTTTGAACATATCCAATCAACTGCTCAATTTCAGCAGCAGTCGAGTTACCTGTATTTACTATAAAATTAGCGTGCTTTTCTGAGACAGAAGCACCACCAATTGAATAACCTTTCAATCCTGTTTTCTCTATCAATCTTGCTGCAAAATCACCCTCTGGGTTTTTAAATACAGATCCACAACTAGGTTGATTTGTGGGTTGTGTTTGAGCACGCTTTTCTAATAATCCTTTAATTTTCTGCTGGCTAGCGACAACATCACCTTTCTGTAACAACAAGTGACAACTTAAAAACCACTCGACTCTTTCTGTTTTTACTGACCGATAACTTATATTAAAGTCCGAAGGATACCGAACCGATAATTGACCTAACGCATCAATGGTTTCAACTTGACTAACAACGCCCCATGTTTCCCCACCAAAAGCGCCTGCATTCATTTTTAAAGCGCCGCCCATTGTGCCAGGTATACCCGCTAAAAATTCAGCGCCAACCAATCCCTGTTCTGAACAAAACCTTGCAACATGAGCACAAGGGACCCCCGCTTCAACATACACAACTGTATCCTCAACTAGACGCATCCCTTTTAATCGTCCCTTTGTATTTATTACAGTACCTCGAATACCTCCGTCTCTAACTAATAAATTACTACCCAACCCTATCCAAAATACGGATTCAGAAACCGGTAGCGACTTTACAAAATCACACAAATCCTCTCTATCAAAAGGGATATATAATCGATCTGCAGGTCCACCGACACGCCAACTGGTATATCTGGCTAGATTTTCATTAAGTAACAATCGGCCTTTCATGAGGAATGACTCACCGACGGCACAATCCTATAAGCTAAGGCTTCAGTTAATAGCTCAGGTAACTGCGTAGCAAAATGCCCAACATTGCCAGCACCCATAGTCAAAATAACATCGTCAGGCCTTACAATACCGGCTAATATTTTTGGTAACTCTTGCCAATTATCAACAAAAACAGGATCAACCTGCGCTCGCGTCCGAATTGCACGACTTAAGGCTCGACCATCAGCACCTGTTATTACTGACTCACCAGCCGAATAAACATCCATTAAAATGAGTACATCCACGGTTGATAATATGTGCACAAAATCTTCAAACAAATCACGTGTTCGCGTATATCGATGTGGTTGAAAAATAACCACTGCTCGTCGAGTAGGCCACGCCTGACGTAAAGCTTCTAAAGTCGCAGCGATTTCTTTTGGATGATGCCCATAATCATCAACCAAAGTCAGTTTCCCGTCATCAATAGTTAAATCACCTTGAATTTGAAAACGTCTTCCTACCCCCTTAAACTCACCGAGACTTTTAATTATGGCCTCATCAGAAACCGCAAGCTTGGTTGCTACCGCAATTGTAGCCAAGGAATTAAGCATGTTGTGCCATCCAGGCATGTTTAGTGTTACCTTTAAAGCTGGATAATCGCCTCGACGAATAACATTAAATGTAGTCAACATCCCCTTTTGCTCTACATCAACTGCCCGAATATCCGCATCTTCATGCACACCATAAGTAATCACTGGCTTGGATATGTGCGGTAAAATCTCTCTAATCCCTTCATCATCCAGACATAACACCGCTAAACCATAAAAAGGTAAATGATGTAAAAATTCTATAAACGTATCTTTTAAACGCTGGTAACTATTTTGATACGTTTCCATGTGGTCTTGATCAATATTAGTCACTATCGCAATCATCGGTTGAAGATATAAAAATGAGGCATCACTCTCATCAGCTTCAGCTACCAAGTAATTCCCTAACCCTAATTTTGCATTACTACCCGCACTATTTAAACGACCGCCAATCACAAACGTTGGATCTAACCCGCCTTCTGCTAATACACTGGCAGTTAAGCTAGTTGTCGTTGTTTTTCCATGCGTCCCTGCAACAGCAATACCAAATCGAAACCTCATTAACTCTGCTAACATTTCTGCACGTGGAATGACAGGTATTCTATTAATATAAGCTTGATCTATTTCATCGTTACTTCGATCTATTGCTGTTGATGCGACAACCACATCAACATCGGTCACATTTTCCCGCTGATGTCCTATATTAATAATCACACCCAGATCTGCTAAGCGCTGGGTCACTCCACTTTCTTTAATATCAGACCCTGACACCTTATAACCTAAGGTTAGTAAAACCTCCGCAATTCCACTCATTCCAGTGCCACCAACACCGACGAAATGTATGCGCTTTATGTTTCCAAATGCAGACACCATTTGCGTACCCTTCTCAGGTATTTTCATAACCCTGCCTCAACCATACAATAGCCCGCAACAATCTCTGTTGCATCTAGACGAGCACACTTCTGTGCATCCCTACTCATCAAAGCTAACTTACTTAATGCCTCGTCTATATATTCAGCCAATGACAATGGATTCAAATTATTTTGCGTTAACAAGAGTCCAGCACCTGCATCCGTTAAATAGCGTGCATTAGCTGATTGATGATCATCTATAGCATTGGGCAAAGGTATAAAAATTGCCGGAACTCCCATTGCTGCCACCTCACTCACTGTCATTGCTCCAGCCCTACAGATTACCAAATCAGCCCAATCATAAACGTTGACCATATCCGCTATAAAAGCACTGGCCTCAGACTTTATACCTAAATCCTTATACCGCTTATCGACCTGAGAATACATTGCGGCACCGGTTTGATGCTTTACTCGCAATAAGCGATGCTTAGAATCCAACTTTTTAAATTCAAAGATAGCCTCTGGTACTATCTCGTTTAAAATCTGAGCACCCTGACTGCCACCAACTATCAACAATCGAATTTCACCGTCATCTCTTCTTTGTTGCGTATTTCTTTTAGTAAGAAAGCTTTTTCTTAAAGGATTACCGGTAAACTTTGCTTTAGTGTGCTGCTCAAAACTATCAGGAAATGCTTCTAAAACCTGGTTAGCGATACGCGCAAGCAAACGATTAGTTGTACCTGGAACACGATTCTGCTCATGAATGACCAGTGGAATACCAAGAAGCTTTGCCATTAAACCTCCTGGTCCAGCAACAAAACCGCCCATACCTAACACCACATCAGGCTTACGCGTATGCAATATTTTCCCAGCTTGAAAGCAGGCCTTAAAGAGCATAAAAACAGCCCTAATTTTGGCAATGACTCCTTTGCCTCTTACGCCGGCCACAGACAACCAATCAATTGCAATGTTATGCTCAGGAATCACTCGACTTTCTAGCCCTCTGTGCGTACCCAACCAGCTAACCTGCCAATCGTTTTCTATTAAATATTCTGCTACAGCTAAAGCAGGAAAAACATGCCCACCCGTTCCTCCGGCCATAATAATTATGCGCTTACCCATCGGGACCTTTCCTTTGGCTTATTAGCATTGATCTCAAAGACTTCGCTATAAACACGAAATAGTAATGCAATTGCACAACACATAATCATCATACTGCCACCACCATAACTCATTAATGGCAACGTTAAACCTTTAGTGGGCAGAATTCCCATATTGACGCCCATGTTGACAAATGACTGAAAACCAAACCAAATGCCTAAACCATAAGCGAGATATGCTGCAAACTTCTCACCGGCTTTCTCTGCAACTATGGCTATTTCAAAAGCACGCCATACTAATACTGTAAATAATCCAATGATTGTCAGTACACCTAACAACCCTAACTCTTCGGCAATCACAGAAAATAAAAAATCTGTATGCGCTTCAGGAAGATAAAACAACTTCTGAATCCCATTCCCTAAACCAACACCAAACCATTCTCCGCGACCAAAAGAAATTAATGCATGCACTAATTGATAACCCGTATCTTTGGGGTCTGCCCATGGATTAATAAAACTGGTGACACGTTTCATTCGATAACTCTCAAAAATCACCAAAAATATTGCTGCTACAGCTCCAATAGAAAGTATTCCTATAAAAGGTGACAATCGCGCTCCAGCCAAAAACATGATACCCATCGCAATAATCATTATTACCACTGCTGAACCAAAGTCTGGCTCCATTAACAATAACAAACTAGCTACAGCAAACAAACTTAATGGCTTTAATAGCGATAAAATGGATTCCCTCACGGATTTCTGATGTCGGGTCACATATCCCGCCATATAAATCACTGCAAAATATTTAACAACTTCTGAAACCTGTAACCTGACACCACCCAGCGACAACCAACGAGTACTACCGTTTACTTTTACCCCTAAACCTGGAATCAAAACAATGACCAGTAATAATAATCCACCAATAAACAGCCACTGCCCCGACTTTTCCCAAAAACGAATAGGTGTAATGGCAACAAGATAACCAAAAAAAAGTCCTAACCCTATATGCATGGATTGTTTTATCGGATAATAAAATGTATCTCCTAATTTCGCACCTAAATGCAATGAAGAAGAAGCAACCATCACATATCCTATAATGAGTAAACTCAAAGTAACCATCACTAACAATGGGTCAAAATGAAACCGCCCAATTCTTGATGGCTTTGCCCGCTTTTTCATTTAAGTAAACCTAATACAGCTTTAGAAAATTGATTACCTCTATCTTGATAATTTTTATACTGATCTAAACTTGCACAGGCAGGAGATAACAGTACACTGTCACCCATGTCAGCAATATCTGCACAAATTTGTACCGCTTGTACCATATTGCTTGCATCATAAACGGGGACACAGCCATTCAAAGCCTGCTTTATTAACCCTGCATCTTTCCCCATTAAAACAACACTTTTTGCTTTTTCTTTAATAACGGGTGTTAATTCGTTCATATCTGCGCCTTTAGCGTCACCGCCAGCTATCAGAATGACTTTACGGTCATACCCCTCTAAAGCAGCAACACACGCGCCAATATTAGTCGCCTTTGAATCATTCACCCAAGTCACACCTCGAATCTCTGCCACTCTCTGCATTCTATGATCCAAACCTTTAAACACTTTCAAAGCATCACACATGGCCACCGCATCTAAGCCTATAGCAGTTCCTAAAGCCAAAGCAGCTAAAGCATTAGCTGCATTATGCCGACCTTCAAGTGGTAACTCAGCTAATGGCATTAAACTTTCATCGTTGTACATCAGATACTCAACCCCCTCCTTAAAGCCTATGCAAAAGTCTGCGCTCTCTTTGATTGAAAAGGTCAATACCGTCCTTGAAGATAAGATCATATCTTTAACTACAGGATCATCCATATTAATGACCATAACACCAGTACCTCTAAAAACACTCTGCTTTTCTTGAGCATAGCTGGCGATATCATCATGCCTGTCAAGATGATCCGCTGAAATATTTAACACTGTTGCTGCAACAGCATTCAAAACATGAGTTCGTTCAAGTTGAAAACTTGATAACTCCAAGACAAAAAGGTCTGCTGGGTGCTCCAATAAAGCCAAAGCAGGCGTTCCCAAATTTCCACCAACACCAACTCGCTTTCCTGCATATTTCGCCATTTCACCGAGCATTGTAGTGACTGTGCTTTTACCGTTTGATCCGGTAATTGCTACAATAGGCACATTGACAGAACAGGCAAATAAATCAATATCGCTTACAATCTTCGCGCCATTAGCAACTGCTTTTACAATTGCTTTCTCAAGCAATGAAACGCCCGGACTCACTACCAAATGCGTGGCCACTTGAAAAGCCGAGTTATCAAACCCACCTGTAAAAACAGGTGTATCTGGCATTGCCTGAAAAAATGCATCTTCTAAAGGTGGCTTATCTCTACTATCAGTTATGGCAAAATTAAAACCAAGCTTCTGCATAAAGTAGGCAACCGAAATCCCTGTATTACCCAACCCTACAACTATGACTTTTGAGCTTTTAGGATCCAAACCAAAGTTTGTATTTAAGGCTCTTAAGATAGCTATATTATCCATACTCATAGTGGCTTAACCGAGAACACAGCCATCAAAAAGATTATTTTCATGTATCTTGCTCATAACACTCATCTCAACTTCAATGTAGCCAGGCCGATCAACACCAAAATGACAGTGATAATCCAAAAACGAACAATAACTCTTGGCTCAGGCCAGCCTTTCAATTCAAAATGATGATGTATTGGCGCCATACGAAAAACCCGTTTTCCAGTTAACTTAAATGAAGCTACTTGAATAATTACGGATAAAGTTTCCATAACAAAAACCCCTCCCATAATCATTAAAACGATTTCTTGCCTGACCAGCACAGCTAAAACACCTAAGGCAGCACCCAAAGCTAAAGCACCAACATCTCCCATAAAAACCATTGCAGGATAAGCGTTAAACCACAAAAAACCTAAACCAGCACCTACTAGTGCAGCACAAAAAACGATAAGCTCTCCCGAATTAGGCAAATAGGGGATAGCCAGATAATCAGAAAATGCAGAATGCCCGGAAAGATAGGCAAATACACCCAACCCAGCCGCAACCATCACAGAGGGCATAATAGCCAAGCCATCTAAACCATCAGTTAAATTAACTGCATTACTAGTTCCGACAATAACAAAATAGGTCAAGACTACATACATCCAGCCCATATCCAACATAACTTCCTTAAAGAAAGGAATAATAAATTGGGTTTCAGCCGGTAAAGCCGCCGTTTTATATAAAAAAATAGCTGCCGTTAAGCCAATTATTGATTGGCCTAAGTATTTTGCTCTTGCAGACAATCCATCACTATTACGTTTAATGACTTTCCTGTAGTCGTCAATAAAACCAATAATTCCATAGCCAAGAGTGACCAATAGAATAACCCAAATGTAACGATTACCGAGATCAGCCCAGAGCAAAGTACTGACCGTAATTGCAACCAGAATTAAGGCACCACCCATTGTAGGCGTACCTGACTTCTCATAATGTGATTGGGGACCCAACTCACGAATGCTTTGGCCAATTTTGTTAGAACTTAATTTTCTAATCATAACTGGACCAATAATAAATGAGATCAATAATGAGGTTAATGCACCTAAAATTGCACGGAAAGTCAGATACTGAAATACCCTAAACCCCCCATCAAACGTCATTAAATAATCTGCAAAATAAAGTAACATGGTTTAATTCCTGAAATTTTCAACTAAAGCAGCAGCTACATTTTCCATGCGCTGCGCTCGTGAACCCTTAATCAAAATAACTTCATCGCCTCTTAATTCTTGTTTTAGTTCGGCAATTAAATCTTCTTGTTTTTCGTAAAAAGTGGCTCCTAAACCAAAAGCCTGCACCGTATTCTTAGTATCAGCACCCACGGCAAATATCCGAGTTACACCACTTGATTTGATAACCTCAGCTATTTCCTCATGAATCCTGGCACTTTGAGGGCCCAGTTCACCAAAAGCCCCTAATACCAGCCAATGCCTACCGCTTAGCTGGCTCAATACATCCAGACCCACTTTAAGAGAATCTGAATTTGCGTTATAAGTATCATCAATAATGATACTTCCTAAATACCCTACTAATGGCTGCATTCGCCCCACTACGGGCTTTATACCTTCTAAACCGACTTTAACTTGCGCTAGTTCTATGCCTAAAGCCAAAGTGGCAGCCGTTGCAGCCAAGGCATTAAGTACATTATGCTGGCCCGCTAATTTCAAATTAATTTCAACGGTGCCTTGAGCTGTAACTAAATCAAATGCACTTACAAACGAATTATTAGTAATACCGATTTTAGTCACTTTAGCCGTTACATCAGCCTCTTCGCTTAAACCAAATGAAATGATTTTTCGATTTCCTGCAACTGACTTCCAATAAGCAAAATAGTCATCATCCCGGTTAAGAACGGCAACACAGGCTTCCCCAAGCGTTTCAACGATCTCACCTTTAGCTTTCGCGACACCCTGTAAACTACCAAAACCTTCTAAATGAGCGGCACCTGCATTGGTAATAATAACTACATCCGCTTTTGCAAAATGACTGGTATAAGCAATTTCTCCAATGTGATTTGCACCCATTTCAATCACTGCATAGCGATCTTGTTCCGTCAGTCGAAACAGTGTCAAAGGCACACCAATGTCATTATTCAAGTTGCCTTTAGTAAATAGCACAGTGGCATTAACTGCCAAGATTGCAGCAACCATTTCCTTAACGGTCGTTTTGCCATTGCTACCCGTCACACCCACTACCGATAGTGACTTTTCATGCTCAGACAACGATAGACGCCATGCCCCTGCCAACCTTGCCAACGCAAGGCGGGTATCTTCAACAACAATATGCGGCAAAGCCGATGAGACTCCTTCATGTACAATTGCTGCAATCGCCCCCGCTTTTTCTGCCTGACCGACAAAGTCATTACCATCAAAATTATGGCCTTTAATGGCGATATACAACTGATTTGGCTGAATGACGCGCGTGTCTATACTAACCCCTGTAATAGCAACGTCCTCTCCAATGAGCTTTCCTTGCACAATTGCAGCACAAGCACTCAACATTATTTTCATACTATTTAAGCTCTCATTTTTAAGGTATCAATCACAACCTGACTATCACTAAATGGAATTTTCTCTCCATTAATATCCTGATAATCCTCATGCCCTTTACCCGCAATCACAATACAATCCTCTTCAGTTGCATTGAGTATGACCGTTTGTATTGCCTGCTTTCTATTTTGAATAAGGATAATCTTAGCGTTCGAATCAGAACCGATCGAACTCTTACATCCGGCCAATATATCTCCTACGATATCGAGGCTATCTTCAAATCTTGGGTTATCATCCGTAACGATCACCCGATCGGCCCACTGTTCTGCAATCGCCCCCATCTCGGGTCTTTTGCCTTTGTCCCTGTTGCCGCCACAGCCAAAAACCACCCATAATGTCTGTTGACAATGCTGCCTAAGACCTGAGAGCACCTTATTCAGAGCATCCGGTGTATGCGCATAATCAACAAACACTAATGGCAATCCATTACCACCAAAGTGTTGCATACGTCCTGTAACAGGTTTTACGCTCATTAGTTTTTCAGCCACTTCAGATAATGAATGCCCCATTGCCAGCATCACTGTTAAAACAAGGAGACTATTTTCAGCATTGAAATCCCCATAAACAGGTACATAAACACGCTGCCTATCACCTCGCCAATTAACCTCAAACTCAATACCCTCGGCAGTGTGTACAATAGCGGCTGCATTAACACTCTCTCCAACTTTAAGGGTTTGAGCTTTAAAACTAATACCCCAAATGACTACATTTGAAGGCACTGCATCGATAATTTGTTCAAAATAAGGATCATCCAGATTTACAACAACAAAAGCTAATCCCGGCTTATCCAATAATTGCAATTTTGCCTGTAAGTAGGCTTCCATGGTTCCGTGGTAATCTAAATGATCACGGCTAATATTGGTAAATACAGCACCTTTAAAAATCACCCCATTGACTCGACCTTGAGCCAACCCATGAGATGAAACCTCCATCGCGACAATGTGCTTTTTATTTTTCAGTAATTCAGCCAGTATTCTCTGGATTTCAAGTGCGTCTGGCGTAGTATTCTTAGTTCTATTTAATTGACCCCACTCACCCCAACCCAGCGTACCCACAACCCCGCAGTCATTTAACATTTGACTTAAAAATTGGGTACATGATGTTTTTCCGTTCGTCCCAGTAATACCAATCACTGACATTAACCGAGAAGGATCACCAAAATAACGAGCGGCAATATCCCCCAACTTAAAACCTAAATTATCAACAGCAATCATGGGAGCAGCGTCTATTGATTGCGCTAACTGCTCACCACCACCTAAAGGGTCATAAATAACAACAACCGCGCCTTTTAAAATAGCTTGATTCACGTGGGCAAGACCATGTTGCTGAGAACCCGCTAAGGCAATAAACGCATTTCCAGTAACAACTTCCCGACTATCTAAAGCAAGCCCTGTTATATCTGTCTCGCCGGCTTTAGAAAAAATAGCGTTTTGACCTGAAACAAATCCCTCTAATAATTCACTTAGCTTCATTGTCATCGAATTATTTTCTTTCAGTTAGCAAAATAGGCATTGTCTCTTCTTGATCAGGTGCTACCTCAAGTATTCTCAAGGCACCCGCCATCACTTTCGAAAACACCGGAGCCGATACCAAGCCACCGTAATACTTACCTGCAGAGGGCTCATCAATCATAACCACTATGATCAAACGTGGGTCATTAACAGGGGCAAGCCCCGCAAAAACCGCGAAATAACTTTTCTCTGTATAGCCTCTTGAGGTGGCTTTTTTTACTGTCCCGGTTTTACCGGCAGCACTGTAGCCATCAACTCTGGCTTCGTAGGCTGTACCTTCTTTGGTTAGCACAGTCTCCATCATCTTCCTGACAGTTCTTGCAGTTTTAGCAGAAAACACTCGAACAACATCGTCATCATCCTCACGCTTTAACAAACTCACAGAGTGCAACAGACCATCATCCGCCAATGCCGTATAACTTCTTGCCAATTGCAAAGCCGAACCATTTAAACCATAACCAAACGACATCGTCGCACGATCAAAATCGCTCCATCTTTTATAATCTTTCATGGTCCCATTCGCTTCGCCCGGAAAACCTGATCCCGTTGAAACACCAAAGCCAAGTTGATGATATGTATCCCACAGATACTTCGCCGGCATTTTTAAAGACATCATACTTACACCAATGTTACTGGACTTTGTAAGTACATGAGTCACATCCAGAGTGCCGTAATTATGCACATCTTTAACCGTATTGTGCCCAACCTGAAAAACGCCATTGGTCGGAAACAGCCAATTGGGCTTTATATACCCACCCTCTAAAGCTGCTGCAACAACAAAAGGCTTTACCGTTGACCCAGGTTCAAATACCTCAGTAAAGGCTCTATTTCTATAAACACTTTCTTTTAAATTATTCCTGGTATTTGGATTAAAAGACGGCTCATTAACAGCCGCTAAAATCTCCCCGTTTTTCGCGTCTAAAACAACGACTGTGCCAGATTTAGCATTATTTTCTTCAACTGCCAGTTGCAATTCCTTATAAGCCAAATATTGAATGCGTTGATCAATGCTTAACTCAAGCGTCTTTCCAGAAACAGGCTCTTCAATACTTTCTACATCTTCAATAATTCTGCGCTTTCCATCCCTAATAACTCGCTTACTGCCTGCAGTTCCTTTAAGTAACTTCTCATAACCCGCTTCAACTCCAGCCTGTCCAATATCATCCACATTGGTAAAACCAACGATATGACCAGAAACACCGCCATCCGGGTAATAGCGCTTAAATTCGCGTTCAAAATAAACACCTTCCAGCTTTAATGCTTTTACATCATCGGCCAGTTGCGGATTAACCCGACGCGCAATATAAAGAAACTGTCTTCGGGAATCTTCCTGTATCCAGTCAGTGACTTTTCCAGCAGGTAAATCCAGCAGCTTTTCCATTGCTCTTATGCCTTCCGGCTTAGCGTTTTTAAGCTCCCTCGGATTTATCCAAACAGACTCAACCGGTGTACTGATAGCTAAAGGCTCACCATTTCTATCTACAATCATGCCTCTATAAGCGGAAACAGAAACCTCATCAACCTGTCTCATATCGCCTTGATGCTTTAAAAACTGTTTACTAACAACCTGTAAATGAATGTCTCTAACAACTAGCACGAACATACAAATCATTATAAAAACCACTACAAACTTCCTTCTGCCAGAAAAGTCATCTATCGCTTTTTTGGCCGGACTTCTATCTCGAAAATCTAACATTTATGGTTTTATATAAATAATTTTTTCTCTTAATGGCATAATCAGCTTCAGCTCATTCTTTGCCACCATTTCTAATCGATTCTGCTCCCCCAACATGGTCAGTTCCAGTTGCATTTGTCCCCATTCAACCTCATATTGATCAAGCGCTCTTTCCTGCTTCTGGATCTCTATAAAAATCAAACGTGAAAGGTTCTTGCTATATACAACCGCCAAGGATGACAACAACAGTACCACAGCCGCCACAATCAATAATCGACTAATAATCACTTAAACCTTCTCAGCAACCCGCATTACTGCACTTCTAGACCGTGTGTTCTGCTTTACTTCCTGGACATCCGCTTTCAATGCCTTACCCACTTTTTTTAAAATACCCTTGGCAATATCAATTTCTTTTATTGGTAACTTACCCGGATTAAATTTGGCCCCGGACTCGTCTCTAATAAAACGCTTTACAATTCTATCTTCCAGTGAATGAAATGAAATAACCACTAACCGCCCACTCGGCTTTAAAACCCGGGCAGACTGCTCTAAAACAGTTTTTAATTCATCCAGCTCTTTGTTAATTTCAATCCGTATTGCTTGAAATGTTCGAGTAGCAGGATGCTTATTCTTTTCTCTCATGGGAACAACATCTTCAACTAATTTAGCTAATTGAGTTGTCGTTGTTATCGGTGAAATCAATCTTCTTTCGATAATCGCCTTAGCAATACGTCGAGCAAACTTTTCTTCACCGTATTCAAATAAAACACTGACCAGTGTTTTTTCATCAACCGTCGTTAACCATTGCTCCGCAGAGATTCCTGAAGTGCCATCCATTCGCATATCTAAAGGGCCTTCCCGTAAAAAACTAAAGCCCCTTTCCGGATTATCCAGTTGAGGTGATGAAACCCCTAAATCTATCAAAATACCATCTACCTGCTCTAGTAAATGACTATTTTCTATAACGCTTTCTAGCTGTGAAAAACAACCATGTACAATCTTAAATCGACTATCCTCTAACAGTGCCTTTGCATAACTTGAATTAACGGCTTCAAGATCTCGATCAAAAGCAACTAACTGCCCTGTCGGACCTAACAAACCCAAAATCCCTTGACTATGTCCCCCTCGCCCAAAGGTACAATCGAGATAAATACCGTCTTTTTTAATCTCCAGTTGCTGCAAAGCTTCTGCATACATAACGGGCAAATGTTCCATCAACAAAACTCCCGTATTAAAAAGATAAAGTTTCTAGCTCTTCCAAACCTTCATCATCATTGCCATTCAACCATTCAGCTTCTTTGGCTGTCCAGGCATCTTCATTCCAAATTTCAAATTTATTAAGCTGTCCCACCAAAACAATCTTTTTATCCATCTGGGCAAACTTTCGTAACTTGTCTGGCAATAAAAACCGACCCTGTCCATCCATCTCACATTCTGATGCGTTTCCAATAAGAAAGCGCCTTAACTTAACTGCCATCTTATTTAAAGTAGGTAAACGACTGATTGTTTGCTCAAGACGCTCCCATTCAGGCAAAGGATAAAGCCACAAGCAACCATTTTCACCGATACATTTTTCGTTTACTGCGACCGTTACAACCAATTGACGCTCACAGCACTCCTGCAATTCATCCCGATAACGAGTCGGTATTGCAAGACGCCCTTTGTCGTCTAAATTGATTGAACTAATGCCTCGAAACAAACCCAACCCCAAAACCCCCAAAACCCCTTTCGACCTCACCATATGAAAAAAGGGTCATGATTAGCCGAACTTGGGCAAATCCTTTTCTTCGTCTTCGTCCTCTTCCTTGACCGGCTAGTTAAAGTTGATGACAGCCTAGTCCCCTCCATTTTCGGCCTTCTTCTTCTTCTTCCCTTTTTTACCCTTCTTCTTGGCGGGTCTCGCGTAGAACTCAGGCATCGTTTGATCGTCGGGCCCGTTTAGAAAGATGTTGCTGATGTGAGTGTGTACCTCATTATTGATCATCATCATGCTCGAGTTAGTCATCGCCATCTGCTGCTCCATACTTGCAGCACCGCCACTGTTAGGGTTCGGTACAGCCCCCGCGTTAAAGTTAGAGGTCATTGACTCTCCGAACATGAAACCATTTCGCGCCGGTTACTCGGGCTTTCCTGAAGCATCCTCCTTCGCCTTCTTATGCTTCTTCTTCCCAGACTTCTTGGAGTGTGCTTGGCTCATCATGCCGACGGTGCGCACGCTTTGCTGAAGAATTTAGAAGATATTCGTGGTTCCTTTCTAGGAGCCCAGCTGCTATGCAAGGGCAGCGAAGGAACTTGTCTCACCCATGGATTCTTCTTCCTTACCCATGGCCGCAGTGAGTCTGAAGCCGCCCTATGTGGCGAAGGATGCCATGGAGGTTTGCAGGTTTTTAATTTACGCACGGACCTTCTTTCGTTTGAGCTTTGATTTTTTGTCTTTGCCCGTACCTACGACTTGGACTGCCGCCGCGACTACGTGAGGCCAAAAATCAGGGATGCTCAGGGTTTGTCGGAAAAAGTTCTGCGCAGAGGTTTTTGTATAGAAAAGCATATAGGCAGTTGGAGAGACTATCTTGGAGAGATTCGTCACCAACTTTATTTCCTAATCGTTCTAATAATACCAATTTCTGCTCGCATGATTCCAAGTATATGAGAAGTAGTGACCTTAGTTCATGCTCCCCTCATGATTAGCCACCGCGAACAGGTCATACATAGGTTTTTCCTTCTAAGGAGAGGACACATAGGGAGTCAAGTCCAAATTATTCATGGGAAACTAGACACAGTCTTCATTTTTAGTGTATTGGCCGCGTCCAGCGAACTTGAACCTCTTCAGGCACACAATTAGGATCGATGGGAGCTTCCAAATGTCGATCTTCTTTATGGCGGGTTGATGCTTCTTGCAGCTCTCGCAGTACCACTTGTCCTGCCCATCGAGCACCTCACTCTTGCTGTACTCAGCGAGACATTGCTGAAGGGTAGGTTAGACCTGTCCGTACTGTCTCCCTGCGATAGGCACGCTTAGGTACATAAGGCTGTCGAACTTTGTTGACTTGAACTTGCAGATTTGGCACTCTAAGGTAGATTTCAATTACCCCTAGAACAAATCTACTATGACCGACTTGTTCTTCAAGAGATGGTTCTTCCAGGCCTCCATGGCATCTTCCTCGTCTTTCTCACTCTAGTCTCGCTTGTCGTCCTTCTTCGGAGGTGCCTTGAAGACATTCTGCACCAAAGCTGGCTTGGGCTCCTCTAGCTTGCCTCCACCAAAGGACATTCCTGTTGCGTTGGCAACCAAATCGATAGTTGGGATCGGATTTATAAAGACACTACTCGCTGGCTGCACGTATGAGCGATTTAGATCCTCATGCAGGCAATCAAGTAGGTAAGATATGAACTCCTGACAATCCTACTGCTGGCCATTCACATACTAAAGGTGGACTTTTGTAAAAAGAGATGACTTACATGAGGGGCCCATTTCTCAACTGCTTTGCAAAATCGGACTGGGTAGATCTTGGTGTGCGCTGTAT
>CAIPPE010000228.1 GCA_903866825.1 uncultured Methylococcaceae bacterium | reverse complement strand
CGTCAACTAACAAGATAGAGTAAAAATAAACTTCCCGCGTCGCTTCGCTCCGATGGGGTGGCAACCTTCACCGGTTTAGGTGGCAGCTTTCCCGTGGAATGGGTGGCAACTTTCACTGGAATACGCAGCCGGTTTGACTTATTGAAATTATTTTCATATTATCAAGCCAATACCCATCCCCATCCCCATCCAGCGTATTCCCCATAACCGCCCCCCACTATCCCATGACCAACCAAAACCCGGAGCAAATAGCCAGAGACAGCATTGATAGACAGTTGATTGCCTGTGGCTGGGTTATTCAGAGTCTAAAACAAGTCAATCTCAATGCAGGCATAGGCATAGCCGTTAAAGAATATTTGACCGATGTCGGCCCCGCGGATTATGTGTTATTTGTGGACGGTAAACCCTACGGCGTTATTGAAGCCAAGAAGAAAGAGGAGGCGTATCGTTTAAATGTCCACGAACATCAAGGTGAAAGTTATGCCAACGCTAAGCTCAAACATCTTAACAATGAGCCGCTACCTTTTGTTTATATCAGCACTGGCGAAATCACCCGGTTTACCAACTTTACCGATCCTAAGCCCAGAGCCAGAGAAATCTTTAGCTTTCATAAGCCCGAAACCTTAAGAGCCTGGCTTAAAGCGGATAAATCACTACGAAAACGATTACAGGATTTACCTGCATTGCCCACCGAAGGCTTGCGTGACTGTCAAATTACCGCTATTACCAACTTAGAAGCGTCTTTTAAACAAAACCGCCCTAAAGCCCTGATACAAATGGCCACCGGTTCGGGTAAAACCTTTACTGCCATCACCGCTATTTACCGCTTATTAAAATACGCCAAAGCCAAGCGGGTGCTGTTTTTGGTTGATACTAAAAATCTGGGTGAACAGGCAGAACAAGAGTTTATGTCCTTTGTACCGAATGACGATAACAGAAAGTTTACCGAGCTTTACAATGTACAACGACTCAAATCGAGTTTCATCGCCTCCGATAGTCAGGTGTGCATTAGCACCATTCAGCGTTTGTATTCCGTTTTAAAAGGCACGGAACTGGAAGACAGTTTAGAAGAAGAAAACCCGAATGAAAAAAGCTGGCAGCCTAAAGAAATACCGCCTATAGAATATGATGCCAAGTTACCCATCGAGTTCTTTGATTTTATCGTTATTGATGAATGTCACCGCAGTATCTACAACCTGTGGAAACAGGTGCTGGAGTATTTCGATGCCTTTGAAATTGGCTTAACCGCCACGCCTGATAAACGCACCATTGGCTATTTTGATCAAAATCTGGTCAGTGAATATTCACACGAAATGGCGGTGGCTGATAACGTCAATGTGGGTTATGACATCTTTATCATTGATACCAAAATAAGCCAACAAGGCGCAAAGATCTGGAAAGGTGAATATGTAGAACATCGGGAACGGTTAACGCGCAAGAAGCGGATGGCCTTGCAGGACGAAGATGAAGCCTACTCCAAACAGCAATTAGATAAGGATGTGGTCAATCCCAATCAGATTAGAACCATCATCAGCACGTTTAAGAAGCATATTCCGCTCATTTTTAAAGACCGTTATGATAAAGATAACGTGTTTGAAGTGCCCAAGACCTTAATCTTTGCCAAGACTGACAGTCATGCTAACGACATTATTGATATCGTGAGAGAAGAATTTGCTGAAGAAAACAAGTTCTGCAAAAAGATCACCTATAAAGCTGACGAAGATCCCAAGTCAGTATTAGCCGAGTTTAGAAACGAGTATTACCCACGGATTGCGGTGACAGTGGACATGGTGGCGACGGGGACGGATATTAAACCGTTAGAACTTTTGGTGTTTATGCGCGATGTAAAAAGTAAAAACTACTTTGAGCAAATGAAGGGCAGGGGTACGCGCACCATTGATTTGGATAGTTTGCGAAAAGTGACTCCTACGGCGAAATTCACCAAAGATCATTTTGTTATTATCGATGCCATTGGGGTTTCTAAAAGCTTAAAAACCGATAGCCGACCCTTAGAGAAAAAACCGGGTGTGCCACTCAAGGAGTTGTTACAAGCGGTTGCGGTCGGGGCAAGGGATGAAGAATTATTTACCTCGTTGGCTAATCGACTCACCCGTTTGGATAAACAAATTACCGAGAAAGAAAAACAGCAGTTTATAGAAAAAGCCGGTGGCAAAAGTATCTCGCTGGTGGTTAAAGAGTTGTTGAATGCGTTTAACCCTGATGTGCTGGAAGACATAGAAAACAAGGTAAGAGCTACCCTGTCCGGTGCGGCGCCTTTCGATATTGAAGCCGCCATTAAAACCCACATTGCTCAATTACAGAACGAAGCGGCCAAGGTCTTTAATGGCGATTTAAACGACTATATTGAAAACGTGCGTAAGGCGCATGAACAAAAGATTGATCTAGCGAATCCTGATGAAGTGATTCATGTCGGTTGGGACAAAGATAACCTCGATAAGTCCAAGGAAGTAGTCGCTGATTTTACGGCATGGATGCAGGCACACAAAGATGAATTAACCGCCTTGCAGATTTTTTATAACCAGCCTTTTCGTAGACGGGAATTGACTTACAAGATGATTAAAGAAGTACTGGAAAAGCTTCAAAACGAAAAACCCACGCTGGCGCCAGTCAATGTGTGGCGGGCTTATGAAGCCTTGGAGCAATGTAATGGTTCGGCACGCAATGAACTTACAGCGATTGTGTCCTTGATTCGTAAAGTCAGTGGTTTGGATACCACCTTAACGGCTTTTGATAAAACGGTGGATAAGAACTTTCAGGCGTGGGTGTTTAAGAAACAGGCGGGGGCTATCAAGTTTAATGAAGAGCAAATGCAATGGTTACGCATGATTAAAGATTATGTGGTCAACAGTTTTCATATCGACAGAGATGATTTTGATTTAAACCCCTTTAATGCCCAAGGTGGCTTGGGGAAAATGTGGCAACTGTTTGGTGATAAAACAGACGATATTATTAATGAATTAAACGAAGCGTTAGCGGCATAATGAGTGAGATTACGGATATACCGGCGCATTGGGAAATTAAGAAGTTGGGTGAGGTGTGTGCCATTCTATCCGGCTATGGCTTTCCAAAAAATATTCAAGGATCTTCTTCTGGAGAGTTTCCTTTTTATAAGGTTGGTGATATTTCTAAGAATGTAAAAGCTGGATATAGAACTCTCAAGCTTTGTGATAATTATATTGATGCAAAAACATTATTAAACCTTAAGGCCAAGCCCTTTCCAATTAATACAATTGTATTTGCTAAAATTGGTGAAGGGTTAAAGTTAAATAGACGAGCCATTCTTGGTATCCCCGGAATAGTTGATAATAATGTAGTAGGAGTGAAAGCAATTGAAAATGTTTGCGATGATATGTTTCTGTTTAATTTTCTTACTACAGTAAAACTGGAAGACTATTCAAAAGCTACGACAGTGCCATCTGTTAGAAAGTCTGAAATAGAACAAATTTTATTTCCACTCCCCCCGTTGCCCGAACAACAAGTCATAGTAGCCAAAATAGAAGAGCTACTCAGCGAATTAGATAATGGGAAACAACAACTGCAAACCGCACTACAGCAATTAAAGGTGTATCGACAAAGTTTGTTGAAATGGGCATTTGAAGGGAAACTCACCAATACAAATTTAAAAGAAGGCGAATTGCCTGGTGATTGGAAGTGGGTGAGGTTTGGCGAAATATTTTATGGAACACCACAAAACGGTTTGTATAAGCCTTCTAAAGATTACGGATCAGGAACACCCATATTAAGAATTGATGGGTTTTATTCTGGAATAATTACCCACGATTATGATTATAAAAGGGTTCGTATTTCAAAAGAAGAAATTCAAAAATATCAGCTTTCAATTAATGATATCGTTGTTAACCGTGTAAATAGCATGTCGCATTTAGGTAAATGTGGTTTAGTAAAATATCTAAAAGAACAAACTGTATTTGAAAGTAATGTTATGAAAGTACAGATAAAAAATGACCTCGCTTTACCGAGTTTTATTGCAAGTTATTTAGCGAGTTTAAGAGGTATTAAAGAGTTAACAAAGAATGCGAAACATGCAGTAAATCAGGCAAGTATTAATCAAACAGATGTGGCTAATTCTTTAATCCCTCTTCCACCACTCGAAGAACAACAACTCATCGTAGATGAGTTAGAAAGCAAACTCACCCTCTGCGATAACGTAGAAGAAACTATCAAGCAAAGCTTGCAACAGGCAGAAATCCTGCGGCAAAGTATCTTAAAGAAAGCCTTTGAAGGGAAATTGGTTTAAATGGACATCACCCCAAAAAATGAAATTAAAATGAGCAATAACACTGCCAGTATCGTTAGCAAAGTCTGGAGTTTCTGTAATCCCCTGCGTGATGTGGGTGTCGGTTATGGTGATTATTTAGAACAACTCACTTATCTGCTGTTCTTAAAGATGGCGGATGAATATGCCAAGCCACCGCATAACCGCAAGCTCAATATTCCTACTGAATACAATTGGGAAAGTTTGACCCATAAAAAAGGCGCAGAACTGGAATTGCATTACGCCACTTTACTGCGTGAGTTAAGCACGGCTAAAGGGATTTTAGGGCAGATCTTTACCAAGAGCCAAAACAAAATCCAGGACCCGGCGATGCTGGCCAAAATCATTGATATGATCGATAGCGAACAATGGTTGGTGATGGGTGCTGATGTTAAAGGCGATATTTACGAAAGATTGTTAGAGCAAAATGCCCAAGACGTTAAAAGTGGGGCAGGGCAATACTTTACGCCTCGGCCTTTAATTCGGGCGATGGTTGAATGTGTGCAGCCTCAACCGCTGAAGACGATTGCTGATCCTGCCTGCGGCACCGGTGGTTTCTTCTTGGCGGCTTATGATTATATGGTGGCTAACAATCAGTTGGATAAGGAACAAAACCAGTTTTTAAAGCTGGAAACCTTTTTTGGTAACGAGATTGTGGCGGGTACTCGGCGCTTGGCTCTGATGAATTTGTTTCTGCATAACATTGGCGATATCGAGAGTGATAATTTTATATCCCCTGCCGATGCCTTGATTGCGGCTTCCCCCATCACTTACGATTATGTATTAGCTAATCCACCGTTTGGAAAAAAGAGTTCGCAAACCTTTACTAATGATGAGGGTGAGCAAGAAAAAGACGATTTAACCTATAACCGTCAAGACTTTTGGGCAACCACCAGCAACAAGCAATTAAACTTTGTGCAACACATCCGTTCCATGCTTAAAACCACTGGAGTGGCAGCGGTGGTATTGCCGGATAATGTGTTGTTTGAGGGCGGTGCTGGCGAAACGGTGCGTAAAAAACTCTTGGAAACCACCGATTTGCATACGATTCTACGTCTCCCGACCGGTATATTTTATGCGCAAGGTGTGAAGGCGAATGTGGTGTTCTTTGATAATAAACCGGCCAGTAAAGACCCGTGGACAAAAGAAATCTGGGTGTATGACTATAGAACCAATATTCATCACACGCTCAAGAAAAACCCTTTAAATGATGCGGTGCTGAAAGACTTCATTGCTTGTTACCATCCAGTTAACCGACATCAACGTAAAGAGACATTTAACGCAGAAACTAATCCCGAAGGTCGCTGGAGAAAGTTTAGTTATGATGACATTATAGCGAGGGATAAAACCAGCTTAGATATTTCGTGGCTGAAGGATAAATCATTAGCCGACCTTGATAATCTGCCTGATCCCGATGTGTTGGCAAATGACATTATTGAAAATATGGAAGCAGGGCTGGAGAGTTTTAGAGCGATTATGGCGGCGTTGAGTAAGAAGTAATAGGCTGATTCTTTGTAAAACTGCTATAAAATGAAATGATAGATAATTTTTATTTGGGGATAGTGTAATGTTGAAAAGTTACGAAGCAATTTATGACCATGGTCGTATTCAATGGCTTTCTGAACCGCCAAAGGCAGAGCACTTTAAAATGTTAGTCGTTGTTGAACAGTCCGAAACGTCAGAGAGCAAAGAACACAAACAAACAAGAAGAACGCCACCTCCAGAATTAAAAAACAGTATTCATTATCAATTAGAACCCCATTAATTCCTAAGTCCTATCTTGAAGTTGCATAAACAGCCTTGCAAAATTGGCTGCCGAAATAATAAAGACATCGGTCAGTGCTTCCGCTTCTTCAAAATCATGGTCTCCAGTAATAAAGATATCCGCTTTAGTTGACTGAGCACATTCAAGGAATTTTGCATCTTTACGATCACGAGGAAAATCAATAATCAGTGTTGGAACATGAAAGGTGACGGACTCATTTAATAAATCTAGCCAGCGATTAACAAATTCGTCAGTAAATTTAAATTTTTTGCGGCCCAAGACATCTTTGTACTCATCCATAATAGCTTCTGAAACAAGCCATTCCCATTCAGGATTATTTAAAATCCATAAAATGATTGATTCTGGTAAGCCATCTTTAAGTAAGGCAGAAATTAAAATATTAGTATCAATTACAATCTTCATGACCCACTGCGATACGCTTCAATTTCAGCGGCAATCTCAGCTTCAGTCATATTTTGTATATGTGGCAGGCTCTGTGTTTCTTTTAATAAGCTACGCCATTTTTCGGTACGCTGTAGACGGTGAACGTCATCAAGTTGTGTCTCTGGCAGAATCATAATGAGCTTGGCGTGTCTACCAAACATTGACTGACAGGATGTGGGTAAACGCGCATTAAGCAACTGACCATCTGGCGTTATATCAACTTCAATTTCAAGAGATTGCATTAGCTTTATGACTCATTGGGTTATAAATTAGAGCGTAACGTTGCAGGTATTAATAGAGAGAGTATCTCGATAGCCCAGTTGGAAAATCCCGGTCTCAATCTGGCAACAACCAAACGAACTACCCTGAGCCGTCGGGACACAAAATGGTAGTATGCGCGGATTTAAGTTTGGATGCAATTCATCTCATCACGGCAAAATGAGTCAGGTTTAGCTTTGTATGAGTCGTGCTGTCCTTAAACTTACATTATTAGCCGACCTTGATAACTTGCCCGACCCTGATGTGTGGGCAAATGACATTATTGAAAATATGGAAGCGGGGTTAGAGAGTTTTAGGGCGATTATGGCTGCGTTGACTAAGGAATAAAATGTTGTGCTTCAGTAACTGATGTTACGCAGCCTGTAATTTCCGTAACTCTTCATAGGCTATCTTGTTAGCCTTGAGGAATAACTTGGTTCGTAGTGCAAAATGATTAACCTTGTGTTTTATCTTCAAGCAT
>CAIPPE010000227.1 GCA_903866825.1 uncultured Methylococcaceae bacterium | reverse complement strand
TATTGTTGATGAGTAGAAAAATGTTATTTAATGACTTTTCCAATGTCTTATGGTAGCCTTAATTTTATAGAAAATACGTGATTTTATTGCCTGTAATTTTATCATAATCAGTTAGTTATGCCTTAACTTACTGGCATTGGGGTCATATATGGTCCGCCCCGTATTGCAAGGAAAATTTAGTTCGTGACATAAAGAAATAATGCACCCATATATCCGGCCTTTGTATGAGGTTGTCTATACCTCTGGCCCTGATGGAATCCGCGCATTCCGCACCTTATCAGACTATCGGCTTCATTAAGCCTTAGACCCCAGCAGGTTCTTAGGAATGCAGGTGTTACCTGTTATGCCATCACTTAAAATTTTATCTACGCAATTTGTTGCTAACATTTTCTTAGCTATGTTAATGTTCTTTAACGTAATTCATCTGTAATACTCGTTTTGTTTCTTCTACGGCTAGATAAACCTCCTGTTGAACGCTTAAATTCATGCGGATTTTTAAGCCGCACACGATTGATAATTCTCTTTTTTAGTTAATAACGCCCAAGCTATCCGTGCATTTTTATTGGCGACTGCAACCGCTGTAATATTTTTTCCTCTCCGTTGCTCAACACCTGCCACCCATTGGCTACGTTTGTCTTCATGCTTGTTAGCCGATCTGACAACCGCTCGTCCACCATGAATCAGTCATGTTCTAAGGTAGCTGTCGCCTCGTTTGCTAATGCCTAGCAAGGTCGGCTTACCACCTGTGGAGTGTTGTCGTGGAACCAGCCTCAGCCAAGCCGCGAGCTCACGACCACTCTTAAAGACGTTGACGTCACCCACAGCAGCTATCAGTGCGGTTGCTGTCATTAGCCCGATCCCGGGGATAGTGAGTAACCGCTTGCAGTCTTCATTTTGTGTACTAAGCGTCTTCAGACTCAATTCTAATGCCTCAATCCTATCATCAAGATGTACCATTTCATCGTAGAGTCCACTCAACTGTTCTCGAAAAAGCACTGACAACCGGTTTTCTCCATCTTCTAAAATATCGGGCAGAGATTTTCTGATGTAACTAATGTCTTGAGGGATGACTATGCCATATTCCATTAACAACCCACGAATTTGGTTTGCCTGAGCGGTTCGTCTAGCGACAAGTTGACTCCGAATGCGATGTAAACTCTGAAGGTCCTGCTGCTCAATACTTTTCGCGGGTATAAAACGCATATTAGGGCGTTGAACGGCTTCGCAAATAGCTTCGGCGTCCGCTGAATCATTCTTGTTCGACTTAACATAGGGTTTAACAAACTGGGGTGCCATCATGCGCACAGTATGCCCCATTTCAGTAAACAGTCTCATCCAGTGATGAGCACCTCCACAGCCTTCAAGGCCGATTAAACAAACGGGCAGGTTAGCTACAAAAGCGCTCAACTGTGTGCGGGTTAGTTTCTTCTTGATTACCACTTGACCCGCTTCATCTACTCCGTGGAGTTGAAAACTTTGTTTAGCTAAATCAATTCCTAACACGGTAACCGACCCTTTTTTGGTATTATTGTTCATGGTTCGCCTCGCTTCTTGTTTTGATGTTTGTGCTATAAAACTAACATCATGGCCCATTTGAGGCCGTTAAGGAAGTGGGGCGGACCATTCCATTAGAGTAAACTTAAATTTTAGTTTTCCCGTATAGTGTCTCTTTCTATTCATTATTTCAGAGACAGCGAAATGGCTCGACTTACCAGAGTATGTCCCGTAGGCGTTCCGCAGCATATCATCCAGCGAGGCAATAACCGTCAGGTTTGCTTTGCTGGAGAACAGGACTTTGCGGCTTATGCAGGTTGGTTGAAAGACTACTCAAAAAAATATCAGGTTGATATTCATGCCTGGGTATTAATGACCAATCATGTTCATTTGCTCTGTACGCCCAGAGTTGAAAATGAGGTCAGTTCTATGATGCAAGCATTGGGCAGACAATATGTCCGTTACTTTAATTACAGCTATAAGCGTACAGGGACCCTCTGGGAAGGCCGATTCAAGTCTTGTCTGGTAGAGGAAGAAAGTTATCTCTTACAACTTTATCGTTATATCGAGCTAAACCCTGTTAGAGCAGGCATGGTAGACCATCCATCAGACTATGCTTGGTCAAGCTACTCTATAAATGCATTAGGTAAAACCTCGGAGCTTTGTAAGCCACATCGTTTATATCTTGCATTAGGCAGAGAAAAAGAAGAAAGGCAGATAAATTATCATGCATTATTTAATCATCATGTTGACGAAACATTATTGGAAGAGGTGAGGGTGGCTGTCAACAAAGGATTAGTTTTGGGTAATGAGCGATTTAAAGCAGAAATCGAGAGTTTGACTGGTCGACGGATGAAAGCAAAAAGTATGGGACGGCCTTTAGGCTGGAGAAAGGAAATGCCATGCGATATTTGAATTCGTGTATCTGACCACTTACACTTATATGAACTTTTTTGTTTCCGGTGATTTAAGTTTACTCTGCCCCCAGTTTACAAAATACCGCACGTAATTTTCCAATACCGTATGGTATTTTGACAATACCGCACGTAATTTTCTAATACCGTATGGTATTTTGACAATACCGCACGTAATTTTCTAATACCGTATGGT
>CAIPPE010000226.1 GCA_903866825.1 uncultured Methylococcaceae bacterium | reverse complement strand
CATAATTTTTCTTAAATTTAGTTAGATTGTGTAATAAATGTGCAATAAACTTACCTGATTAATAATCAAACACTTACGATTTGTTTGATGAGGTTTAGGTTGTTTAGGGCAGGTTTTTTATTTGATCTTGTTTGTCAATAGGTAATTGTGGGTAAGTGATGAATAACGCTTTGGAGTACACCTAATGATATTACATATTACCGATGCTAAGCATCTACAAGATTATAAAGTGTGGCTTAAATTTAATGATGACCTTGAAGGTATTGTTGATTTAAGTAAAGAGTTATGGGGATCTATGTTTGAACCGCTAAAAGACTTAAGCTTGTTCAGTCAAGTCAGATTAGATTCTGAGTTGGACACAATAACCTGGCCTAATGGTGCTGATTTAGCGCCCGAGTTTTTACATGAATTATTGCAGCAATCACAATGATATAGTGCATAAAAGGCGACCAAAGTCTGTCAATCCGTTTTTACTGTTATGCAGAATGCTAGTTTTTATATTAATGCCTAACTTATCCACAGAATCTGTGGATAAGTCTGTGAGTTAGTGATTGAGTAACTCTCTAACTGCATAATTTTTCTTAAATTTAGTTAGATTGTGTAATAAATGTGCAATAAACTTACCTGATTAATAATCAAACACTTACGATTTGTTTGATGAGGTTTAGGTTGTTTAGGGCAGGTTTTTTTATTCGATCTTATTTGTCAATAGTTAATTGTGGGTAAGTGATGAATAACATATCAGTTTTATAGGTTTAACTTGGCTTTTCATTCGACAATAAAGGAACACTATGGCGGTTACTGTAAATTTTAATACGATTCGTCAACGCGCCAGTCAGTTTGCCAAAAAGTTTGAAGGCGTGACGTCAGAAAAATCGCGTGATCAAGATTTTATGCGCGGCTTTTGCGCACTATTTGGCATCAATCCAAGTCGTATTGATTGGCAATTTCCGCTTAAAGAAATCAATAAGGTAACCAAAAAAACGAGTACCATTTGGGCAGATGGTTTCTTGCGCGGTACGCTGCTGATAGAAATGAAATCAGCCGGAAAAGACCTCGATGAAGCGTATAAACAAGCCAGTGCTTACGTCCTTTTGATGAATGAAAAAGACTTGCCCGATTATATTCTGGTGAGTGATTTTGCCAACCTGCATTTATACAATCGTAAAACCGGTGTGCCCCGCATTGAGCTTAAACTTGCCGATCTACCCCAACAAATAGAGCCCTTTTTGTTTTTGGCAAACTATGAAGCCATTGCTATTGAACAACAGGAATATGTCAATAAAGCAGCGGCTGAAACCCTGGCCAAGTTACCTTATATCAACGGTCAACTTTTTGCCGGTAACCTAGCAGAATGTTGTTTTGATGAAGACGTTAGAAAAACCTTGATTGAATGTGCAAAGCTAGATTGGAGTCAGATCAGTCCGGCTATTTTCGGCTCTTTATTTCAAGGCATTATGCACTTTGAAGATGAGACCCCTACCGCCAGAAGTAAGAAACGTCGTGAGTTTGGGGCCCATTACACCAGTGAATAAAATATTCTGAAAGTGATTACAGTTACTCCAATACCATCGTCTACAACAATTTTCCGTGGCCTGAATCCATCACTCCCGTTCAACAAGCGAAAATCGAAGTCGCCGCACAACTTGTTTTAGATGCCCGTGCGACTGAAGAAAAACGGTGTGCCGAACAAAGTCAAAAATGTTCACTCGCCACGTTATACGCGGCAGGCAATATGCCAATCGAATTATTAAAAGCCCATAACGCACTCGATAAAGTTGTCGATGCAGTCTATGGTTACAAAGGAGGTAAAGACGATGCGTCAAGAGTCGCCTTCTTGTTTGAGCAATACCAAAAGCTGGTTGTCTTAGATTATTGATATAAAACGCACTCACCAGCAGCGTCACAAGGGTCGGGCGAGTTATCACCTGTTATTGGTTATCCTGAAACAGGTCCTACGCAAGCTGGTGAAGGCGCTATAACTTTATGATTCTTGGTTAAAAGAGTCAATGAAAAAATTAGATTTTAAATTAAACGCCTACTGATTAAGGCACTTGGTTAGGGCAATATCACCTGAAATCTATTGAGTAGCGGCTTCTATAACCTGTCCAAAACTGATGCCGGCATCATTGCCTGGAATCCGTTCGGGGAGTAACACCTTAAAACCTTCTGCTTCAAGTAAGGCGATAACCTGTTCTGTTAACAGCCGATTCTGGAAGACACCACCAGTTAGGCCAATTGCGACAAAATGATGTTCTTGCTGGATTTGTCTGGCTTGGGTGAGTAAAGCCAATGCCAGACTTGCATGAAAGCATTGGCCTCGTTTTGAGGGGGCTAAATCAGTATTTGTTAACATGGGTAACAAGGGCGCCCAATCGCTTAACCATAAGCCATTGTTGTGATGGATCAGGGGTAAGTCAATGGGGGGTACTGTGCTGATTTGATTGTAAATATTGCTTGCTGCTACATTGTATGCGGCTTCTAACCACATGGGCGCATGACCTTCAAAGTCAGCGAATTGGACGATGCCAGTGAGTGCAGCTGCTGCGTCAAATAATCGGCCAACAGAGCTGGATTGAGGGCTGTTAATGTGACGCTGCCAAGCGTGTTTGAGTAAGAAAGTATCAACCGGGCAGTCAGGCCAACTCTGGTTTTGTTCCCAGAGTAATGCCAAGGCACTACGCCAGGGTTCTCGACTGGCTTTATCGCCACCCGGTAACCGAAATGGTTTAAAAGAACTGACCCGTTGCCAATGTCCTGGTTGACCCAAGAGACCTTCACCCCCCCAGAGGGTACCGTTTTCGCCATAACCCGTACCATCCCAGGTAAAAACAAGCAGTGGTTCAGTGCCTGTGTGTTCAGCCGCTAAGGCGGAAGCATGAGCACGATGATGAAATACTTTATGAACTATCAGCCCCGATTGTTCTGCCCAGCGCGTGGCGCTGTAATCAGGATGAGCATCACAAACACAATGTTGGACACTGACGCCGTAAAGTTGGCTAAGATCAGCAATGGTTTGTTCAAAGACCTGTTGGCTTCGTAGTGAACCTAAATCACCAATATGGGGAGACATCACCAGGCGATTCTCCCAAGCCAAAGCAATCGTATTTTTCATTTGCCCGCCCACTGCGAGGAGTGGGCTTGTTAATGAAAAGGGCAGGTCTATTTCAAGAGGGGCAACGCCACGTCCTATTCTGAGGGGCTGGATTCTATTGGCAATAATTTTGTAAACACTGTCATCAGCCGGTCTTAGAATAGGCCGGTTATGATGCAAAAAAGCATCAGCAATGAGTTCTAAACGCGCTTCAACTGGATCGGCCTCAGTTAAGACGGGCTCTCCACTGATATTGGCTGAAGTAGCAATTAACGGGGCTGCATAGTCTTCAAGGATCAAGTGATGTAACGGACTATAGGGCAGCATGAGCCCATACTCTTGCATATTAGGCGCTATGGTTTCTGCAAGCTGGATGTCGGGCGATTTTTTAACCAGAACAATGGGACGCATTGCGTCAATCAGTAGGGCTTGTTCCTCCGCTGTGGCATTCGCATAACGTCTTACCTGATCCAAGCCATCAATACCTTGCCAGGGTAGCATGACCGCTAAAGGTTTAAAGCGCCGTTGCTTACGTGAGCGTAGTTTTAAAATAACTTCTTCTGAGGCCGAACACAACAAATGATAGCCGCCAATGCCTTTCACTGCGACAATTAAGCCTGCCCGCAGTACGGCAACCGTGGCTTTAATGGCTGCGCTATTATCATTAATGTCCTCCTGTTCGGGTTGCCGAAACGTAAGCTTAGGGCCGCAAGCCGGGCAGGCTAAAGGTTGAGCATGAAAGCGCCTATCTATCGGATTTTGATAATCTGCAAGACATTCGGGACATAAAGAAAAATCAGCCATGCTGGTGTTCGGGCGATCATAAGGAAGTCGGTTGATTAAGGTATAGCGAGGCCCACATTGGGTGCAATTGATAAAAGGGTAATGATATCGACGCTCGGTTTTATCATGCATTTCTTGTAGACAATCAGCACATATAAAGTAATCAGGCGGGATATGCGCATGGTTTAGTTCCCCCCTTAAACTCGGTAGTATCGTAAAGCTGTCAAGCTCAATGGGGATGACTGTGTGTGAGTTAAGTTGTTGGAGTTTTGCTAGCGGCGGCGCTTCGTTTATAAGAGCGTGTTCAAATTGATCCAGTAGCTCAGAATTACCTTGTATCCATATTTCTACTTGACCGGATTGATTACGCACCCAGCCGGACAGGTTTAAATGATGAGCCAGGCGGCTAACAAAGGGTCTAAATCCAACCCCTTGCACTCGACCAGTGACAGTGAGTTGTCTTGCTTGAAGAGGTCGGTTAGTCAATCGTGTTAATGCGCTGAATGACTGTTCTTAATACCCGAAGCCCACCAGATTCGACAAGCGCCTTCATCTGAGACCATGCAAGGACCGACTGGGTTTCTGGGTACACAAAGTTCACCGTATAAGCGACAATCTGTGGGCTTGATTTGTCCCAAGATAACTTTTGAGCAATCACAACCGGGAGGCATCATACCGGCTTTTTTTCTGGCTTCATCGGCATAACTTGGAAAACGAAGTCTTGCGTTATGAGAGGAAAACTTTTCTTTAAGTTCAAAACCGGATTTTGGAATGATGCCTATTCCTCGCCAAGGCGCATCAATTATATCGAACGCGGCATTCAATAGTTGTTTGGCTCTTTCATTGCCGTTAGAGGTGACGACTTGGGTGTAACAATTATCAAGAAACTGATGCTGTTCTAATCCTTGCCTGAGCACTGAGTAAATAGCGGCCAGTAAACTGTTACTAGTAAAACCGGCAACTGCGGTGGGCATTGCATAGTGATCGACTACGAAGCGCCATTCTTCGGTTCCCATAATGGTGGCTACGTGACCGGGTGCAATGAGCGCGTCAAAGGTGGGAGTGTCTGAGCTTAATAATAAGGCGACGGCTGGCCACGTTAAGCGACCACTCATTAATAACAGTAAGTTATCGGGAATGCCTTCTTCAAGCATAGCGGCTACTGGCGCACAGGTGGTTTCAAAACCGGCGACAAAAAACACAATGGTTTTTTCTGGATTGGAACGGGCTATGGATACGGCTTCAGTGGGTGAAGCGATGGGGCTGATGTCAGCACCTGCTGCCTTGGCCTGTTCCAGAGTGCGTATCGCCTGCTTGGGTGCATTAACCGGCACCCGTAACATATCACCGAAAGCCAATAACACAACGTCTTCATTCAGGCCGATTTGTATGGCTTGATAAATGTCTTCTTCAGGGCAGATACACACCGGACAACCCGGGCCAGGAATCAGTTCAATGGTCGAGGGAAGTGCGGTGCGTAAGCCTGCCATGGAAATGGAGCGTTCATGACCGCCACAGACATTCATGATTCGCACGGTTCCCGATAGGGGGAGGGCACGGATTTTTTCAAGCAGTTGCTGTGATTCCATCAACCTGCCTTTAAAGCACTCATGCGCTACCTGTTTCTTCAGCTAACATTTGGTCGAGTAACTCCCAGGTTGAGAGCGCTTCTTCTTCACTTATTTTTTGAATGGCATAACCCACGTGAATTAACAGGTAGTCACCGACATTAATTGTTTCATCATCCAACAAGAATAAGCTGACGTCTCTTTGTATACCGTGGCTAGCACAGTGCGCATTGTAGCCCTCGATTTGCGTAATTTGCATGGGCACGGCAAGACACATTATATTTTCTCCAGAGTGATGTTTAAGAAACGTAGCTTATTGAAAAAAGTGATCTTCGTTATCCTCAAAATCCAGGTCAATGGCTTCGCCGGGGATTCTTTTCTCTTCCATGATCCATTCGCCCAAATCAATCAATCGACAGCGCTCACAGCAAAAAGGCTTAAACTCATTTTCAGGTAGCCAGGCAACCTGACGCTTGCAAGTCGGGCATTTAACTGTGAGGATGTTGATGGGAGATGACATTAGAAAAAGCAGCGTGTTACGGTAAAGGGAATGTCATTCACGCTTTGTTTTGCGCGTTTATTATTATTCGTAGGTTCCATGAACCGGATGTTACAGCGATGTTTTCCACCACTAATTTCGGCAAAGCAGCCTAATGAGTTATCCAGCGTCACTTTGAGTAGTTGGAAGGGTTGGGTTTTATCTAGTGAGACCTGGAAAAAACCAGCCTCAGCTAATTCCTGTTTTGGAGGGCGGCTGTTACGAATAAAGTTTAAAATAAATCCTAGAGCGGTGTTAACGTCAATAAAAGGCAGGCTCCAGTTTTGCAAGTCTTGTGTCCGTACAGATTCATCCTGATTAAGCCAATGATGATATTCGGGTAAATCGAACGAGAAAGTACCTCCGGGAATTGAGCTGCGTTGGGCTATACTTTGTAATAGTTCATTTTCTTCAGTTTGTGCATTAACTTTTCCGTTGTAAGCGTAAAGCTTATTCGAAATGTCTTCGAGCTGGTCAAGTATCTCATGTAACTTACCTGTATTGACACCTTCATGAGAGGCGATTTTTTTAAGAACAGAAGATTGATGATTCAGTTCTTTAAGAACTTCAGCCCGTATATCAGTACGTTTAAAAATGGCAATGATATCGAGTAGGCAAGAGATGGCTGCGCGTTTATCGATAATTGAATCAGCTTCTGAAAAATGAATGAACTGTTGGAATAGGTTTTCGAGCCTTATGAAAGTACGGATTTTTTCATTGAGTGGAAATTCATAAGTAATAGTGTTATTCACAGACAAGTGTATCCTGGCAAATGCTTATTGAGATATAGAAATTGTGCAATGTTTTAACCTGTTCTGCAAGTCTATCATTGCTTCCAGAGTTATCAATCAGATCATTAGCAATTGAATTCCTGAAAACTCTAGAGATTTGGCTGTTAATGATTGATTGTATGCGTTTTGTAGTCATATCATCTCGTTTTAGTAAACGCTCAATTTGTTGTACTTCCGGGCAGTCAACGACCAATATACGGTCGACCAGCGCTGTCATATTGGATTCAAATAATAAGGGAATACTGATAATACAGTAGGGAGCTGTTAAGCGTGCAACTTCGGTTTGTATGGTTTGATAAACCAGGGGGTGAATAATTGCTTCAAGTTTTTGCTTTTCTAAAGGATTGGAAAATACCAGCTCACGTAATTTTTTTCTATCCAGTGTTCCTTCCGGTTGAAGCATATCACTGCCAAAGGTCTGCTGAATTTTAGCCAGTGCCGGTTGGTCAATCGCAACCAGTTGATGGGCGATTATATCAGCATCAATGATTGGGATGTTCAGTTGTTCAAATAATCTGGATACGGTACTTTTACCACTACCGATGCCACCCGTTAGACCAATTTTCAGCATAATACTACAAACCAAATGCACTAAAATAAAACTGGTTAAGGCCATGGCCCCATAACAGGGCTAACCATCCAGCGGTTGACAGGTAAGGACCAAAAGGGATGGGTTGGGCACGGTCCCGATTAGCAAATATAATCATTGAGAATCCAAACAATGCCCCAACCAAAGACGATAATAGAACAATGAGGGGTAAATATTCCCAACCTAGCCAGGCACCCAATAACGCGAGTAACTTAAAGTCACCATATCCCATGCCTTCCTTGCCGGTTATTAATTTAAAGACATGATAAACAAGCCAGAGGCATAAATAGCCTGTAATAGAGCCAATGATACTTGCATTTGAATCAGTAAATACAGTAAAAAGGCTCAGGAACAAACCTAACCACAATATGGGAAGCGTGATGTTATCAGGTAATAACTGATGGTCGATATCAATAAAACTTAAGGTAATGAGTGACCATGTCAATATTAATGCAAAAAAAGTGGCTGTTGTGGCACCAAAGTGCACAGCCACAATCATAGAAGTGATTGCGGTTAATGCTTCTATCGTAGGATAGCGTAACGAAATGGATGCGTTACAGTTTGCACATTTGCCTTTCAGAAAAACATAACTGAGGATGGGGATATTTTGATAAGGCTTAATGGCAGCCTTGCATTTTGGGCAGTGTGATAGCGGCAACGCCAGATTAAAGGGTTCAACTTTCTCTAAAGTAGCTTTTGCATCAATCTCTAAAAATTCTTCATATTCGACTTTCCAGGCTCTTTGCATCATTAGAGGTAATCGATAAATAACCACATTTAAAAAGCTGCCGACCATGAGTCCAACAATACCTATTAGAGGAATGAACAGTGCGGGTGTGTTTAAGACAGAGTTGATTTGATCCATCATCATTTTGTATGTTAGGTCTGTTTAAATTAATGTTACAAAAAGCGGTTAGACCCGGTTTCTATTATTAAATTAGATTGAATAGTGTTTGACTTTTTGGTTGGATGTGATAGGTTAATAGGGGTAATAAAATTTTCTAGTTGGGAGATTTTTAATAAGCAACATAATAATAACTAGAAAAATTGTAATTTATGTTTAAAGTCTCGATCACAAAAGCATAGCACGGAAAAATACTTTAGTACTCAATCAATATATCAATTTATAGTTCCAACTGATAAATATATCTGAGTCCTAATCAACAATAATCAATTATAGAGGTTTCTCATGAATATCAAAATTATCCTTCTGGCTACTATTTCCTTGTTCGGTGGCTCATTTGCTTTCGCTGAATCAGTTCATCTTCCGCAGGCAGTTGAGCATACTAATGCAGCAATTACCCACGGTGAGGCAGGTCATGCTCCTGTTCTGGTTGAACACGCATCAACTGCTCTGACTCATGCCGAAGCTTCTGAGAAAGCAGAAGCTAATCAGCACACAGAAGAAGGCATTACGCATCTAAAAGCTGCCATTGAAGTAGGAAAAAAAGGTGATGCTGCAGGTGGCGTTACTCATGCTAAAGCAGCGTTAAAGCATCTCGAATTAGCGAATCAACCCAAGAAATAACTTAATAGAAACTAACATCGGTGATTTTGCGTTATTTGATGCAGAATCACCATGACTGGTGAAAGGTCATCCTCAGAGCTCAACCTATTGCTGCACCCATCTTAAAGATAGGTAGATACATGGCAATAATCAGGCCGCCAATGAGAATGCCTAAGATAACCATGATAATCGGCTCTAATAGGCTACTTAAATTGTTGACCAGATTGTCTACTTCTTCTTCATAAAAGTCTGCGACTTTAGCCAGCATCATATCCATTGATCCTGATTCTTCACCGACAGCTATCATTTGTTGAACCATGTTTGGAAACAGTTTGGTTTGTTGCATTGCATATTGAAGTCTTTGCCCTGTTGCGACCTGTTCGCGCATTTTTAAAACAGCTTCCTTATAAATAATATTGCCACAAGCCCCTGCGACTGACTGTAAGGCATCGACTAAGGGTACACCGGCTGCAGACATTGTAGAAAGTGTTCGTGAAAAGCGGGCAATAGCCGATTTGTTTAGAATCAACCCCACAATGGGTAATTGCAGTACAAGGTTATCCAGAAATTGATTGAAGGGTGGGGAGTGTTTTTTGAAATAGCAGAAGCAGAAAATACCAATACTTATTATGCCGAGGATAAGCCACCAATCACTGGCTACCCATTTTGAAATACTAACAACGATTTGAGTAAAAAGGGGTAACTCGGCACCAAAGCTCTTGAACATATCTTCAAAGACAGGGACAACGAATAACAGTAGTATAGTGGTGACAATAAAAGCGACCCCAATGACCGCGATGGGATAAGTCAGCGCTTTTTTGATTTTCTTTTTTAAAGACTCTGTTTTTTCTTTGTAAGTGGCTACTTTAGCCAGAAGTGTTTCTAATATGCCGGCTTGTTCACCAGCGGCGATGAGGTTACAGAATAATTCGTCAAAATGTTGTGGATGGTTTTTCAATGCATTTGCTAGGCTATCCCCGTTTTCAAGGTTAGCTTTTATTGTGGATAGTAAGGTTTGCATGCCGGGATTCTCATGGCCGTTACTAATAATACCTACTGCTTGTACCAAGGGAATGCCAGCACTGATTAATGTTGCTAATTGCCTGGAAAATGTGGCAATCTCGCCTGAAGTGATGCTTCTCGTTCTTGGACTAAATAACGGCTTCGAGTGTTCTTTTATTGTAGTCACCCGATACCCTTGACGTCTTAATTCTGCTTTTGCAATGAGTGCACTTCTTGCAGTAATAACGCCGTTTAATTTTTTGCTATTCTGGTCTTCACCACTCCAGATAAAGTCGAGTTGTTTACTAGATGTCATTCCTATTCCTTAGTAACCCGATCGACTTCTTCCAAACTGGTAATGCCCAGACGGATCTTATTTAAACCTGATGCTCGAAGATCATTGATGCCTTCAGCTTTGGCTAATGCGGCTATTTGTAAAGCATTTCCACCTTCCAGGATGAGTGTTCTCATGTTATTACTAAGTGTTAATACCTGAAAAATGCCGATACGACCTTTATAACCCGCCGTACAATGATCACAGCCAACAGACCCATAGAGTTTGAGATTACTTAATTCTTCTGCTTTAAATCCGGCAGAGATAAGCACGTTATCTGGGTAGTGGATACTAGTTTTACACTGTTCGCATAAGCATCTGGCCAAACGCTGAGCTATAATAAGAATAATGGCAGAGACCAGGTTGAAGGGTTCAATTCCCATTTGCATGAGCCGGTTCAATGTCTGTGGGGCATCGTTGGTATGTAGGGTAGATAAAACTAAATGACCGGTTTGCGCTGCCTTGACTGCAATATCCGCTGTTTCCAGATCACGAATTTCACCGACCATTATGATGTCGGGATCTTGACGTAAAAACGCTCTTAAAGCATTAGCAAAGGTTAAGCCTGCCTTAACGTTCACATTAACCTGGTTGATACCTTCTTCGGTGATTTCAACGGGGTCCTCTGCGGTGCAGATATTGCGCTCAACCTTATTGAGTAAATTTAGCGCAGTATAGAGCGTGACGGTTTTACCACTTCCCGTGGGGCCGGTAACCAAAATCATGCCGTAAGGTCGATTAATCGCATTGAGAAAAACAGCTTCTTGTTCAGGTTCAAATCCTAATTTTTCTATACCAATTTGTGCGCTGGTAGGGTCCAATAGGCGTAATACAATTTTTTCTCCAAATAGTGTGGGGCAGCTATTCACTCGAAAATCAAAATCATGAGACTTGGATAAGGCGATTTTTATACGACCATCTTGTGGAATACGGCGCTCGGCAATATCCATTTTGGCCATGACTTTTATTCTAGAAATGATTCTATTAGCTGTGTTAATAGGTGGGTTAGAAGTTTGATGAAGAATTCCATCGGATCTAAACCGAATACGGAAGTTTTTCTCATAGGGCTCCAAGTGTATATCTGACGCACCTTGCTTGATGGCATCCAGTAATATTTTGTTCACAAATCGCACGATGGGCGCATCATCAATATCCGTTTCGAGATTTGAACTTAACGTATGTCCTTGATGGCCGGTATGTCGGATTTGATTCTCTTGATTTTCTTCAATCAGTTCAGCCATTGAGGTGTCTGCGGTTTCCAGAATAACTTCAATCGCTTTACTGAGTTTATTTTCTTCAACCAGGATGGTTTCAGGATGTAGTTGGTTATGGAACTTTATTTCATCCAGAGCTTTGAGATTAGTTGGGTCAGACATTGCAATAAAGAGCGTCTTCCCCCGACAATAAAGCGGAATGACTTTGTGTTTAAGAATTAATTTCTCGCTAATTAAATGAATCGGCAGGGTGAGCAGGTTTATGGCATCAAGATCAAAAAATGGGATACCGTATTCAACAGACGATTTTGAGGCAACGGTTTTACAATCGATGAGTTTATTAACGGCCAGATAACTTAATAGCGATAGGTTCTTTCTTTGAGCATCCTGGCAATAGCTACTGGCTTCATTGGCTGTGAGATGTCCTTCAGCAATAAGATATTTAGTAAAACCGCTGTGTTGATAGTCTGTTTGCGCGGAAGGCGACATAAGCGGATCTTATATTGGGTTATTGGCATGAATAAAAGATAACGCTTTCAGGATAGCACAGATGATAGCTTTTAATGATTAAAGCTAATCATCTGTGTATCGATAGAGGTTAATTTACAGCGTCTGAATTTTGGCTTTTTGTTGCTCAAGGTTGTTCAGTATTGAGCGTAAGTCAGCCAGTTTGGCTTTTTCTTTATCAATGACCTCAGGAGGTGCTTTATCAATAAAGGTTGGGTTGCTCAATTTACCTTCAACTCTGGGTAAATCATTGAGGATTTTTTGAATTTCTTTTTCCAGTCTGGCTAGTTCAGCCTCTTTATCAATCAGACCCGCCATGGGGATTAAGATCTTCAGTTCCCCCACTAAAGCAATCGCTGATTCTGGGGTTGTATCAGCTGGATTTAACCAGGTAATCGATTCTAGACGCCCCAGCTTTTTTAAATATGACGTGTTGTTTGTTAAAAAGGCTTGGTCACTGCTGGAGCCATCTTGTAAAAGCACAGGCAATGGTTTTCCGGGAGCAATGTTTATTTCCCCCCGAATTCTTCGTACACCTAAAATAAAGTTCATCACCCAGTTTGTTTCAGCAATCGCATCATTGTCGATATGGGCTTCATCGCTAACAGGATAGGGCTGTAACATAATCGTTTCAGCGTTAATACCCGCTAAAGGTGCAACCCGTTGCCATATTTCTTCAGTGATAAAGGGCATAATCGGATGTGCCAGACGCAATACAGTTTCCAATACAGTCAACAAAGTCTTACGTGTGCCACGTTGTAAATCAGCATCTTCTGATTGCAATGAAATCTTGGCTAATTCTAAATACCAGTCGCAGTATTCGTTCCAGGTAAATTCATAAATAGCCTGGGCAGCTAAATCAAAACGATAGTGATCAATGGCATGGCTGGTAGTCGTTATAACTTGATGAAGTCTGGAAATAATCCAGCGATCCACTTGAGTATAAGCAAGGGTGCCCTCTCCAAAACCATTATCAAACTCTTCAGTGTTCATTAAAACATAGCGAGCTGCATTCCATAATTTATTACAGAAGTTGCGATAGCCTTCAGTTCGCGCTAGGTCAAAACGAATATCACGACCCGTAGAGGCCAGTGATGCAAATGTAAAACGCAACGCATCAGTGCCATACGATTGAATGCCATCCGGGAAATGCTTGCGCGTATCCTGTTCAATTTTCTTGGCTAAATGGGGTTGCATCATGCCAGAAATACGTTTTTCAACTAAGGCTTCTAATTCAATCCCATCGATAATATCAATCGGGTCAAGCACGTTACCTTTAGATTTTGACATTTTTTGGCCTTCAGCATCACGCACCAAACCATGAATATAAACTTCTTTAAAGGGTACTTCGCCCTGAAACTTAAGCCCCATCATAATCATTCGGGCGACCCAAAAGAATATGATATCAAAGCCGGTTACCAGTACACTGGTTGGATAATGTTTAGCCAGTTCAGGCGTTTTTTCCGGCCAGCCTAAGGTCGAGAATGGCCATAAAGCAGAAGAAAACCAGGTATCCAGGACATCTTCGTCCTGTTTAAGTGCATAGTCCGCCGGTAAGCTGTGTTTCTCACGAATAGTGGCTTCGGAATGTCCTACATAGGTATTACCTAATTCATCATACCAGGCAGGAATGCGATGTCCCCACCAAATCTGACGGGAAATACACCAGTCCTGAATATTACGCATCCATTCAAAATAAGTATTCTTCCAGTTGTCAGGGACGAATTTGATGTCGCCATTTTCAACGGCTGCAATAGCAGGTTCAGCCAAGGGAGCTACTTTAACATACCATTGGTCAGTTAATAGGGGTTCGATGACGCTATTGGTACGATCACCACGGGGCACCATTAATTTATGATCAGCAATTTTTTCCAGTAAACCGGCAGCATCCAGATCAGCTACCATCTGTTTACGGGCTTCAAAACGATCGAGTCCAGAATATTTTACCGGGATAAGATTGCCTTCATCTTCAGCATTGTTACGAATTGCCGCATCAACGGTTAAAATATTAATCAAACCGCCATGAGGTAAGGCTTGGATAACAGAGGTATGACGATGACGTGTCCAGACTTCATAGTCATTAAAGTCATGAGCAGGGGTAATCTTAACGCAACCTGTTCCAAACTCGGGGTCAACATATTCATCAGCGATAATGGGAATTAACCGGCCACTTAAGGGCAGGACGACAAACTCGCCGAGTAGATGTTTATAACGTTCATCATCGGGATGAATCGCTACTGCAGCATCACCTAATAAGGTTTCGGGTCGTGTTGTGGCAACAATTAAGTGTCCTTGCCCATTGGATAAGGGATAACGTAAATGCCACATGGAGCCATTTTCTTCTTCAGATAAAACTTCCAGATCAGAAACAGCGGTGTGTAACACAGGGTCCCAATTAACCAGACGCTTACCGCGATAAATCAGGCCTTCTTCATACAGTTGGATAAAGACTTCCTGAACGGCATCTGACATGCCTTTGTCCATGGTAAAGCGTTCTTTCTCCCAATCCAGAGATGAACCCATTCGTCTTAACTGGCGAGTAATGGTGCCGCCGGATTCTTTTTTCCATTGCCAGACTTTTTCAAGAAAGGCTTCCCGACCATAATCATGTCGGGTTTTGCCTTCGGCGTTGCACAGGCGTTCGACCACCATTTGGGTTGCGATACCGGCATGGTCAGTACCCGGTTGCCATAACGTACTGAAGCCTTTCATGCGGTGATAACGGGTCAGAGCGTCCATAATGGTATCCTGAAAAGCATGACCCATGTGTAGACTACCTGTGACATTAGGAGGAGGAATCATAATGCAATAAGATTCACCTTCTGATTTAGCGGCAAAATAGCCTTTATCTTCCCACGTTTGATACCAACGTTGTTCTATAGAATGGGGTGCGTATGTTTTTTCCATGTAGAGCTATCTGTATTTGTGAATTTAACTGCATTTTAGCAGGATGATGAGGGGGTTTTATTTTTTTAATGCCCGATCTTATGAGTCGTTATGTTGATGCCCGCTTGTTGGTAGTGTCGATAACGTTGTCTACCCAGCGTTTTAGTTGCTTCGCTGTTGTCTAGAATTTCAAGGATACGTTCGCTGTGTTCGATGTTTTTCGGGCAATACGAGGACAGGTTAATGATAGTATTATTCCATTGTCCTGGCACCTCTAACGAGCCAATCAAAATGACTTTCTCAATAGTTGGCAATTGACCGGTATAAATTTGGTGCGGAATGAAACTACCTGCTCTAAAAGTCCAGAGTAGGGTATCGAGTATTTGACTCTGTTCGATGTTATCGGTAAGTACATAGCAAAAGCATTGGCTTCGATACGCTTTTTCGATGAGTTTGCAAGCAAACTCATCGCGTTCCTGTTTCGATTCTGACGGTAGGATATAGAAGCTGACTTCAGCCATACGCTCGGTTAAGCAGATATTGGCTTAATAATGGCACGGGACGTCCGGTTGCACCTTTGTTATTTCCAGTTCGCCAGGCAGTACCAGCAATATCAAGATGAGCCCAATTAAAACTTTCTGCGAATTGAGACAGGAAACAGGCCGCAGTAATCGTACCTGCATCTTTACCGCCGATATTAGCCAGGTCGGCAAAATTGGATTTTAACTGTTCTTGATATTCTTCCCATAAGGGTAAGCGCCATAAGCTATCATTCGCTATTTCACTGGCAGCAAGTAAGTCATTGCATAAGGCATCGCTGTTACCTAACAAACCACTAGGGATTCTGCCCAATGCTACGAGACACGCTCCTGTTAATGTAGCCATGTCGATGACTACATCAGGATTAAACCGTTCTGCATAGGTTAGGGTATCGCAAAGCAGTAATCGACCTTCTGCATCGGTGTTTAAAACTTCAATGGTTTTACCTGACATACTGGTTAGAATGTCACCGGGTTTGTTGGCATCACCATCCGGCATATTTTCTGATGAAGGAATTAATCCGACAATATTTAGCGGTAACTGGAGCTGAGCCGCAGCTAACAATGTACCTAGGACTGAGGCGCCGCCGCACATATCATATTTCATCTCATCCATGCCTAGACCGGGTTTAAGCGAAATACCACCCGCATCAAACGTAAGGCCTTTGCCTATTAATACGATAGGCTTCGCATTGGCTTCTCCGCCGCGATAGTCCAGTGTGATTAATTTAGCCGGTTGTCGACTGCCACGTGATACCGATAATAAGGCACCCATGCCTAATTGTGCCATATCTGCTTCTTCAAGAATGCTAACCTTAAGACTTGGATAGGTGTGACTGAGCTGAATGGCTTGTTCAGCCAGATAGGTTGGTGTGCAGATGTTGCCCGGTAAGTCGCCCAGGAGTTTAGTTAAATTAATGCCTTCGGCAATTGCTTTTCCTTGAAGCAATCCTGATTCTGCAAAACCAAGTTCAGCCTCAGGAGAGGTAATGCTTATTTTTTCAATCTTGCTATCAATTTCTTTGTTTGATTTGAAAGCAGTGAATTGATAAAGCGAGTCACTGAAAACTTCTACAATCTGACGTGTTTTCCATTGGCGATTTTGGGTTATAACATCCGCATCTGCCAGTGCAACAACGACATTTGTTATGGGCGTCTTTTTTAAGCTATTAATGGCGGAGAGTACTGCCTTAATATAGTTCTTGCCTGTTAAGGCTTTGTTTTCACCCAGGCCAACTAATAAGATTCGTTCTATACCGCTTTCTGGAATCGCATTGATTAAAACGGTTTCTCCAACTTTACCGCTAATATCGCCACGCTTGAGTATTTTGCTAATAAGGCCTTTGGTACTTTGGTCAACTAAGGTTGCTGATGCAGTCAGATGAAGATCCAGATAAACACCAACAATAAGACAATCACTTTGTACAGTTTCTAGTGGGGTTGTTTCTATAGCGTATTCCATAATTTAACTCGTAATATTAGCTGATTGATAATCTTTTCATGACAGGTGTAAGTGATTAACCTAATCAGGATTAGCTGTTTTTGACGATGAATTATACAACCAATGTCTTGGCTATACAGCTACAGTATGTATAAAAACATACTAATAATCCGAAAGGGGAGTGAAAAATGATCTTTGTACTTTTATAATGATCAGGCTGAGGGACTCAATATTAACTGTTTTCAACAGATATTTTTAATTTCTGTCCCGGAGTAATTCCTTTGACCAGTGTTGAGGAATTTGCTTTACGCAATTCGGCTTCAGTTACTTTGAACTTTTTACAAATTTGGGTAAGTGATTCATTCTTGCCTACGGTATAGCTGATCATATGAACGGCAGGAGCAGTAACAATCGCCGAACTTAATGATTTGATGGTTAGTTTTTTACCAGGCAATAGAGCGGTATTTACAGTGATATTATTCCAATTAGCCAGTTCTTTTGGCGTGACAGAAAATCGTTGGGAAATGTTATAAAACGTATCACCTTTTTTTATCTCATAGCTTTGGGTGCCTGGTTTTTTATCTTTACCTGTATTATTAGCACTTATTACAGTATGTGTACGAGAAGGCGGTTGCGTGGCTTCATTGGTATTTTTTGTAGCTACTTCTAGGGTATCGGCGGCTTTACTTTTAGTCTTACTTGTGGGTGTTTTATTTATTTCTGTATTCTGTTTGGCGGATAAGTTTTTGGCGTTTGGCACTGAGTTCTCAACGAGTTTGACTTTACTGTTAGAACTATTTACGGGTACCTTTGTTGTTTTGTCATTAATAGCTGTATTAGTCTCTTGATGCTTCACTTGTGGACGTCGGTCAGCAACATGATCTTCTTCGTATCGGATTGGGGTTACTCTTTCTGAAGGTGGCAACAATGCCAGGTTTTCTTTAAATGTTTGTGCGTGAGCTACCGGTACTAATAACCTGTGAGGGCCTTGAGGGGCTGTACTCTTGCGATTAAATCCAGGATTCAGCTTTAAGAAAGTATGTAGCGGCGTATTCGCCATTTCAGCAGCTTTGTGTAAATCCAGGGGTGATTGAATGTCAACGACTTCAAAATAAGGTCTGTTAGGGATATGCTGCAGATGAATATTATATTCGTCTGCATGGGCAAAAATACGTGCTATTGCTAATAACCGGGGCACATAGTCTTCTGTTTCTTCAGGTAGGTCTAGCGACCAATAGTCGGTAGGCAGGTTAAGGTTGGTATTTTTATCAATGGACTTTCTAACCCGGCCTTTTCCGCAGTTGTAAGAGGCGAGCGCTAATAACCAGTCACCATTAAAATCTTCACTCAGTTCTTTTAAATAATTGGTTGCAGCTTTGGTCGAATCAAAAATATCCCGACGTCCGTCATACCAGTCATTTTGTTCAAGACCGTATTCTCTTCCTGTTGAAGGTACAAACTGCCAGAGTCCAGAAGCATCGGCTTTTGAATAGGCGTCAGGCACAAAGGCGCTTTCAACAACCGGAAGCAATGCAAGTTCTCCAGGGATGTTCCTAGCTTCTATCTCATCGAGGATGTGGTTAAGATAGGGCTCAGCTCTTTGCTGAATAATGGCAAGAGAGGTGGGATGCTCCAAATACCAGTATAATTCTCTATTGATACGCGGGTTGTCAATCTCAGGCAACGAATAGAGTGAAATTAAGCGTTCCCAAACAGTATTCTTATGATTGGATGCTGTTTTATTAAATTTATAGGTATGTTTGTTGACAGCTTCATTATTTTGGGTAGGTTTAATAACAGGTTCCTGGCTTAAGTCTAAAGGTGCTTTGGGTGCTTCAGTACAGCCAATGATAATTAACGATAGTGTGATTAATAATAAATTAACGAACCTGTTAAAATTAACACGTATCATCTTTTAAGCCTAAGTATATGGTT
>CAIPPE010000225.1 GCA_903866825.1 uncultured Methylococcaceae bacterium | reverse complement strand
GAACAAGATAAGAATATAATCCCGTATGGGCTACCGTAACCAAAGATAAATATCTTATGCGCATTTTAGTCATAGCCCCTTCATGGGTAGGCGATATGGTCATGGCTCAAAGCCTGTTCATCACCTTAAAACAGCAACACCCTAACTGCCAGATTGATGTAGTCGCACCATCGTGGACATTGGCATTGACACAAGCTATGCCCGAAGTGTCTCAAGGCTTTGTTATGTCCGCCGCACGCGGTAAATTAGGCTTGTTAGAACGTATTAAACTAGGTAAATCCTTGCGTCAATATCATTACGACCAAGCCATATTGCTACCGAATACTTGGAAATCTGCCTTAATTCCCTTTTTCGCCAATATTCCGAAACGAACAGGCTATATTGGTGAATGTCGCTGGGGATTGCTTAATGATCCCAGAAAGCTGGATAAACGCATTTTGACAATGACGGTGCAACGGTTTGTTGCCTTAGGTTTGCCAAGTAGCGCTTTTTTACCGCCTGAATACCCAATACCCCGGCTCGTTATTAGTCAGGATCAGCAGACTAATGTAATTGAAAAGTTTCAGTTATCCAAAGATCGTGATTTAAATAAGCCATCATTACAAAAGATACTGGCGCTCTGTCCGGGGGCTGAATACGGTGAAGCAAAACGATGGCCGATTAATCATTATGCTGAAGTTGCCAAACAAAAATTAGCTGAGGGCTGGAAAGTATGGTTGTTTGGTTCCGAGAAAGATAAAGAGACAGCTGAGCAAATTAATAATCAGGTGTCAGGCGCCTGTATTGATTTTACGGGTCGGACATCTTTAGCCGAAGCCGTCGATTTAATGTCATTAGTCGATACGGTCGTTAGCAATGATTCGGGCTTAATGCATGTGGCTGCGGCTTTGGATAAAAACATAATTGCTTTGTACGGTTCTTCTGATCCTGGTTTTACTCCACCGTTGAATGATAAGGCAAAAGTTATTTCATTAAAACTGGCCTGTTCGCCCTGTTTTAAACGGGTGTGTCCCTTAGGTCATGCCGACTGTTTGACAGGGATTACGCCTGATGCGGTATTAAGGCTTATTCAGGAATAGCAAGTGAAGATTGCAATTGTCAGGCTGTCGGCGTTGGGTGATCTTGTTCATTCCATGGCGGCACTTCAGTTTATTAAAGCCGTTCTACCGACGTTACAGATAGACTGGTTTGTTGAAGAACGCTTTGCTGGATTGCTCGATAATAATCCTGACATTGATCATGTATTTACCGTTAATCTTAAAGCTTTAAAAGCCAACAAGCTGGGTGTTTTTCAGGAAGTTAAGAAGCTGCGTCAGCAGGCGCTGAATCATTATGATTTGGTTATTGATGCCCAAGGCTTAATTAAATCAGCGGTTGTAGCAAGATTGCTAGGCCATCAGATTGCTGGCTTTGATGTTAATTCAATCAGAGAAAAACTCGCATCGTGGTTTTATACCCTCAAAGTCTCATGTCCTTATGATACGAATGCCATTGTTAGAAATGCATTTGTTTTATCGAAACCGTTAGGGGTTGATATTACCGAAGGGCAGCTTTTGAATAAGCAGCCATTCTTGTTTTATCATAACGAAGATCCTCTGATTGCCGATTATCTTAAGCCTGATAAAAAGACGGTTGTATTAGTGATCGGCTCAAGTTGGGATAGTAAGAATTACCCAGCGGACAAGTTCGTAAAAATAGCGCAGGCGTTGCATGAAAACTGTCTTGTGGTTTGGGGCAATGAGGAGGAGCGTGAAAAGGCGGTCTGGATGGCTACGCAAGCCGAAAATATTACAGCCATGCCTCGACTTGATTTAAATAGTTTAAAGGCGTTGATTGCGAAAGCTGACTTATTGATTGGTAATGACACCGGTCCGACCCACATGGCATGGGCTTTAAATAGGCCGTCTATTACTATCTTTGGCCCAACCCCTGTGAGAATGGCTTTTCAAACTGATATTAATAAAGTGATCAAGTCTGCCTCAATCGTTAATCCATTCAAATTGAATAAGTATGACACTTCAATCAAAGATATTGATGAGAATGACATTATTCGCTTAGCCAAGACCTTGCTGTAAATCAGCAAGGTAGCGTTAGCGTATCCCGTTGGCGTGTCGGGTTAAGTTGTTGGTATGTTTAGCTACCTCAATTAGATAACGTAACGCTTCATTAACGGCTTCGGCATTCGGAAATGCTGCAATAACATCAGGCTCTAAACGAACAGTGTCACAAAATCTTTTTCGATTTGGTCCCAGTTTTCTTACCTGTAAGTTTTGTAGGTCATACTCGGGCCTTAATTCATCATTTTTTTCAATCTTGTTCATAGGCTTTGCGCTCCGATAGCGTTGCTTCTCTTGCACTGATTAAACGAATGTCATTGTTTCGTTCCATATAGGAAACGAACAATAATCTCCCTTTAGCTGATTTACCTAAAAGTATAAAACGGTGTTCTCCGAAGGAATGGTCAGGGTCATAGAAGTCCACATACAATGGATCGTCAAAAACCGTTTTTGCTTCTTCAAAAGAGACATCATGTTTTGATAAATTTGCAACTGCCTTAGCTATATCCCAGTCGTATTTCATTAAATCCCGTAAAGACTTTGATAGGCTTTAATGGCGTTTAACTGATCACTGTTTGCTTCGGCCTTTAAATAATCGATGATGTTTTCTAACGTGATAATAGCAATCACCGGCATATTAAAGCGATCTTTTACTTCCTGAATAGCCGAGCACTCATTCAAGCCTTTTTCTTGTCGGTCTAAAGCAATCAATACGCCAGCAGTAGTGGCATTAGCGGCATTGATAATCTCAACAGATTCTCTCACTGACGTACCAGCGGTAATGACATCATCCAGAATAATCACATTACCTTGCAAGGGTGTTCCCACTAAATTACCCCCTTCACCATGATCTTTGGCCTCTTTGCGGTTAAAGGCAAAAGGAATGTCGTTGCCGGTGATTTGCGCATAAGCAATTGAAGTGGCACTCACTAGCGGGATGCCTTTGTAGGCAGGACCGTAAAGAATATCAACTTTAAGATCAGATTGAATTAAGGCTTGTGCATAAAACTGACCTAATTTGCCTAATTGAGCACCGGTATTAAATAAACCGGTATTAAAAAAGTAAGGGCTGGTTCGTCCAGACTTTAATTGAAACTCACCAAATTTTAAGACACCGCATTCCAGTGCATAAGCGATAAATTCTTTTTGATAATCAAGCATGATAAAGGCTAATAAGTTAATGTTGTTGTCGGTGGCGGGGATTTATGGGATAAACTTCTCTAAGAGATTATCCATAAAGTTCCAGCCTTGTTCTGAGCAATAATAATGGTTATTGTCATAGATAAGCAATCCTTCTTTAAGTCCGTTTGATAAAGCGGGCTCTAAACTATCCATAGTCAGTCCAGTCGCGGCTTGGTAAGCGGGGACAGTAAAGCCTTGTTTTAACCTGAGATGATTCATCACAAACTCTAGCGGTAATTCAGCTTTAGAAATCAGGTTAGCGCCGCCGTTTTTATGGGTGTTGCTTAAGTATTGTTCAGG
>CAIPPE010000224.1 GCA_903866825.1 uncultured Methylococcaceae bacterium | reverse complement strand
TTTCGATTGTTTATGAATAGCAATATGCACGAAATAACATTTGAAACGAAAGAACCACATCAGCTTAAAATCGAAGGTGTCTCTATGCGGAATCTTCGTTGTCAATGGATCGAAGAATAAAAGAAAGAGCGCCGGGGGCACACTAAGGAAAGGCGCGAAAAACAGCACACAACAGCCGCTTTATAAAACGAGTACGCTTCACCAAACGGCGAACGTTGTACGAAACTTCAGTCGTGCTTTTTATATTTGAAAGGTCGGCGTATCATGGCAATAATATTTTACTCGTTAATGTGGTTTGCTCTTGGTTTGTTGATAGGTGGTATTTACGAGAAACGCCGACAACACACTAAGGTAGGCACTCCTTCCGCATCGCACAACATACAAAGTGTGCCATGCGTCAAGCATAAGTGGTATCATGATACTGGTCATTGGTTTAAGTGTTATTGGTGCAGTACCAGAGTTAATTCTCAGCACGGCACACATTTGTAAAACGTTAGCTGCAATTATTGCGGCTCTTAAATTATAGGCGGCGGAAGCGCACGTCGTGTGCGCAAAGGCAAAAACAAAATGAACCCCGGCGCACAAGAAGTGCCTAACGTTTGAAAGGTTGACTAATGCCAGATCGTAGTTGGATGTCGCATGTCTTGACTTTCGGGAAATACAAAGGTGATACGCTTGGCATGGTGCGGTCAAACGATCTTGAGTATATCATCTGGTTATCAGAGCAGGAACCTACGCACCAAAAAGCCTTAGAAGCAGTCAAGGCGTGCCAAGCGTGTATTGAATACTTGAGAGAAACAGACCCGTACTCAATAGAAAAATGGAGGCATTAATGCACTTCCTGCGCTCCATCCCGTTCTGGGCCTGCTTCGGCCTGATAATCACCGTACTCGGCGTGGCGGTGGGCTGGGCTATGATACTATGCCATAAGACATGGGACGACCTGTTTGAGCGGTTTGAAAGGGCAACAGATGAGGATGTGTACCCATGATAATTGACAAAATAACCGGCAAGGACAACGAGCCAAAGATACGAAAAGCTCTTTTGTCTCTTGTTACTCTTACTCAGTTATCAGACATGAATTTGGTTTGCATATCGGAATTTTACCGGCTAAAAATAATGGGTGAGGAGCTTTTGAGAATGGATGCAGAGTGGAAAAAAGGAAAGGAAGTTGACCGATGATTTACAGTATTGGCGAAAAAGTAACATATCGTTCGTTCGGAAAAACCGAAATCGGTATTGTTAAAAGTTATTGCGACGATCCTGAATATGTTTTTGTGGTCTATCATTGCGATAATAATTGGACTCGATATTTTGATTACACAGCCGCAAGGACTGCGCTTTCTGACCTTTCTCCGGGGTGGCTGTGACCGTCTCAATCCAATGCATCGACTGTAAAGGGCCAGCGATCCACCTTACTGCAAAGGGGCGCAGGTGTGCTAAGTGCGGCAAGATACGCCACAACGCACAGCAACGGGCGTACTACGCACGAGACAGGGCGCAGAGGTGCGAGAAAAGCAGGGAACGGTATCACAGGGGGAAGAGGTTGAAAAGAGTAAATAATGGAGAGAATATGAATAAGACAAATATTGAGTGGTGCGATTACACTTGGAATCCCGTCACCGGATGCAGGCGCGGTTGCCCGTATTGTTATGCAAAAAGAATGCATGACCGCTTTCATCCTGATAGAGAATTTTCGGAAGTAGTTTTCTTTCCGAAGCGGCTTGAAGAAAAAATGCCGAAAGAGCCAGCGACTATTTTTGTGGGATCAATGAGCGATATTGAATATTGGCAACCAATATGGATAGATAGAATATTAATAGTGTGTAGACTTAATTTACAACACACTTTTATGTTTCTTTCGAAAGAGCCGTTATCTTACGACAGCAATCATCTTACTTTCAGTTGGCCTAAAAATACAATGCAGGGATTAACTCTTACCTGTCAACAGGGTTTTACTTTGCAAATAGCCTGCCACCAATTAATGATGACCTATCCGAGACCATTTCTTTCTTTAGAGCCATTACTTGGAGAGCTTACCTATAATGGCCGCCTTGAAAGCTATGAGAAAATTATCGTCGGAGCAATGACCGGCCCGAAAGCAGTCAAGCCAAAAAAGGAATGGATACAAAGCATCAAAGACAATGTTTCGGCTGATAAGATATTCTGGAAATCGAATATCAAGCAGTACCTATAACCAAATCCACCGCGAGCGCGGGAACTTAACAGGAGGAGAGAATGGAAAATCTTGAACACAAAATATTGGTTTGGCTTGCTACCGGAGAAACCGGGGTATCATCTGAAGCCATAGCTTATACAATGTGCGGCATCCATCCGACGCGTTGTGGAGGATGCTCTTGGCCTTCCGATCCTTCAGATTTTAAACGATGTCTAAAACTGCTTAGGGCCATCCCAGAGATACGGCAACAACTTGATAAGCTGCGACCTCTACACCGCTGCTGGGGCGCCCTTGTAGATCACTGGGACGAACTGGAAGCATGTTTTATGTCTGAGGTTGGAGAATGGCTCACAGAAGAGTATAGCAACAAGCGGGCTTCAAAAACTTACGATATGATGGAAAAAATCTATAGTGATGTCGCATAATCCACCGCGCGGGAGCAAGAAGAAGATGAGAGCTTGCAAGAAGGACCTTACCCACAATCCCATTGCAGCCATATTAGAGCAAGCCGGATTCACGGTTATTGATACGAGTTGGTCACAAGGTCGGCTGCTCGACATGATCATCTACAAGCGCTACGGTGACGTTTGGTTCATCGAAGCAAAGACGGGGAATAAGAAATTGACCGATTCAGAAGTATTGTTTGTAGCAAGGCATGCAGATAGATGCGTAACACTCAAAAGCGAAGCCGATGCCATTGCCTGGTGCGCGGGGAGGAAGTAAGATGAAACCAATGTTTTTGATTATTGCTTTGTTCACAATAGCGTCAGCTCAACAAATAGATACAACCAAATTGATACCTCCAAAAGACAGTATAGGGAAAGCCGATGGAAATAACCAGACAATTCCTAAGCGCAGACGACATGGGCTGGGTATGGGGTGGGGTATGGGGTGGGGTATGGGAATGCAGTTTTTCGAAATGGATAATCCATATCAAAACGGCTTTGATTCTGGAGTATATTTAGATCGATATTATCCGGATGTTGGATAAGAATTAAAGGATCCCCAAAAAGAGCCCAAACAAACCGAATAGCCCGCCGTGCCTGCGCGCAGTTGATTTACTAACAGAAAAAATAAAAGTGCCGCTTGTCGTGCTTCCATTCGCGTTGGTCACTGTCACATATCCGCTTTGTCCACTATCGGCATATACTCCGACATAGCTCAAGATTCTGCTTGTAGCTCCAGCGATTAGCGTGCTATTCTTATACCACTGATAGGTGAGAGTGCCCGTACCCGTTGCCGTCACGCTATCCACGCCCGGCGCACCGTCAACGACGCTGAGAGGGGAGGGTTGTATTGAAATGGTCGGACCAGTTGAGGCAGTTAGAAGTATTAATTGTGTCTTATTGCTATTCCATAAATTCTTTCCTAAAATAGTTACAGTATCATTTACTGATGTTGCTGGTGTTCCAGAGATTAAACCCGTTTTATTATTTAATGTGTAACCAGATGGTAATGATCCTGAATAAACATAATAAGTATCTACAAGCGAACCAGTAGAGTTGACAGTGTGCATTGATAATTTTCCTATAGTATCTTGTTTAGAAATTCCGTATGATAAAGAGACTAAAGACCTATAAGCGATACCAGCACCAGAGTTATAAAGTTCTGATAGTTCGGTTTTACTTAAACAACGGTTCCAAAAACCCAGCTCGTCTATTGATCCAACAAACCCATTGTACCAGGTTCCTCCAGAATATGATCCCGCAAATCCAACAGGAGTTGATTCATGAGCAATGTTCCATATATAATAAGAACTGTCTGGGGTGTTGTTATCTTGTTGTATATAGGCATAATTTGTAGCTGAATTATATCTAATATTTATAAAATGCCAATTGTTATCAAGTGTTTGTGAACTTGTTATTATAAAATAAGGTGATATTCCGTTTCCGCAAATTACTCGTATATTGTGTCCACTTGCAGAAGCATCAATACTGTATTCATAATCGTAAGCATTATTTACATTAGAAGATTTTCGTAAAATGACATCATATGCAAATAAGCTGTTATCTTTAATCCAACCAGCCCATGTCCATCCCAATCCCGCTGTAACTGATAACGCGGTATCATCAGTATGATACAAGTTAGAACTTGAAAACCATGCAGAATTATTAATATGACCTGCTGAATAGGTAACTGCTCCATTATTAGAAAGTGTTGTTATGTGCCCAGTTGTATCTTTAGCATTTTCAAAAGGAAAGTATGCTAATAAGTCACTACCCAATTCAGAAACAAATGGAAAGGCATTTCCAGTTTCAGAGGTAATAGTTGCAGTTCCTGTTACGGGAATTTGTCCAGTCCAATTATTTATATAACAACCACTAACTGTTCCACCATTACAATTAAACGAAGATACTCCGTAAGTTTGAGTGGTTCCAGTATCCCATATAGAAGTTAATGAACCAGACTCATCATCCAAAATAAATTGTGATCTATTTTGACTTACATTTCCAAGTTTTAATGAATCAATGGTTCCAGTTAATCCTATAAAAGAACCATGCGCATCAACGATAGATTTTCTAGTCCAAACTGCTGAATTGATTGTTAATCCAGTTACCGTTCCATCTATCCTAAATCTGGTCGTATCTTTTTGTGATGATGTATCATTTTCGGTAAAATTATTTATATTTAGTAATCCAACAGTGAATCCAGGATAAACCCAAATAAAGGGCCTATAATCGTATGATGTTGAATCAATGGTGAATTTATTAATTGTAAGTTTATTAATATTTGCATGTAAACCAATATATTCTGCCGTTCCGTATGATTGAAATAATGATGTTGAATAGGCAGACACATGTACAGTATCTATAGTAATTTGGCTACCAAAGTTACCATTTGTAATTGTTGTATAAGGGGAAAAAGGATAGTTGGTTATATTTATAGCTTCTCCACTAACATATCCTGTAACATTTTTAATCTGTATTGTATCAATCAGTGAAGTATCTGTCAGCATATTTATACCATATAGTGCAGAATCCAGTGTAATACTATCAATAAGAACATTGACTATCTTTCCACCATTTCCTTGCCAAGGACCAAGACTCATAGACGACTCTCCATTATCCCTGGCATTTAAAGCGATAGCATCATCGTAACTATGTATTAAACAATTTTTAATAGTAACATGATTTCCTGGCCCTCTAATATCTAAGCCGTCTTGAGAAATTCTGGTAGAACCTGGCTTGATGTGATATTTGTAATTATTAATTAACGCCGTATCAACATTAGTAATTGTTATGCCCCAAAGCTGAGTATCATAAAGATATAGACCGCTGATGGTAATGTTTTTAATTCCAGAAAAATCCATTCCAACTACGAATGTTCCGTCAACCATTTGAGTAGACTGATTTTCACCGTTTCCATTTAAAAATCCACCATTGCCAGTAAGGTATGTTCCAATAAATTTTATATTATGATCATTTTTTATTAATGGTGATTTATGTAAATTCCAAAATATTGGACAATTTGAACTTGCTGTTAAAAATATACCCGACCCTACAGTTGTAAAATCTATCGTAGTATTAGAATGCACTGACAGAGTGGTACTGATGCGTGCAGGACCATCAATAAAAACATATAGGGAATTAGCTGAAGCGCTATCGGTACTCAATATGGTTTGTAATGCAGTTCCATCATCAGTACCTCCACCAGTCATTAGATTGGTATTCAGAACACATCCGTGTGTTGATGCGTGAAGGGTATCAGTTGATGGTAAACATAAAGAAGCAAGACAAAGCAATATAAATAATATGTTTCTCATTTGTCCTCTTTTAAAAGCCGGTCGATTGTTTCGTTTAATTCATAGTACCGAAATTAAAACGAATATCAATTTCATTTCCCTGCCCCCTCTGGAATGTTTCTTATCTTATAGGATTAATTGCAGCGGCAATCGATAAACCAATAGCCGTAATACCTGCAATTGCGTAAAGGGCGTAAATAAAAAAACTCATCATAACTGCACTCCCAAAAACACGCCGCCAACAAAGGCGATCACCGCTACCACGATTGTCACTATCCACCATTTACAGGCTAAACAGCCGCACTGTACTTTTAGGTCTACGGTTTCCATATATTGCTCACAGTTTCGTTATCCTTTTCACCAGTTTATACAGAGCAAACAAAAACACCGCACAGAGAACGAAGATACAGAGAATGTTGCCGATGAGATGGGTCATTTTGTGATCTTCAAAAGAATTTTATCTAATTTCCCATCAATCATCATAAACCGTCCCTGTAAATCTGTGATCTGATCTTTCTGTACGGATACGGTTGTTTGCAGGGTTGCTATATTGGTATTGTTTGTCAACCCGTAAGTAACCGCCGCACTTAGTGCACCAACAAAAAGAGCACCAATCGACCAAACGATTTTAACCAAATCCTTACGAGGCAAAAAGTGTTCCTCGCAAAGTTCGGTTATTTTAAATTCGTCACCTTCCCTGTGGTGCTGATGTTCGTTCATAACAGTATCCGTCTATGCCTTATTCCTAAGGTTTATGTCAAACTTACTCGCCATCCAAGATCAGTAAATACCTTGCTTTGGTCAAGCGGCGAAACTTTGCCCGTCACCATAGCGTTATCGTCGTCACTCGCAACAAGCCAGTAACCCGGAAACAACTTCGTGCAATTTATTCCGTTAGTTGACAGAGTATAAAGAAGCGATTGAGTAGTCGTTTGCGAACACACAAGGTGGTGCTGATCTTCCGGTAAATTCGTTGGAAAGTCAACCAGATTGTCGATGCCATAGGTTTCCCCGCTTTTTATAAAGTTCGCCCACCAATCCTGAATATCGTATTGCATAAGATCGCTATCATCGCCCCAGAGCATAGGGCAACGATAAACCTCTATAATTTCGCCGCAATCTTCGTTCAGGTCACAGTATCGCGGTTTAGGCCATGTCATTTCACATCCAAGATTCACGGAGCTATTGAACACCATTCTGGAATGTATCGGTATGTTGTGATCGTTGTTATCCTTCAAGCCATCAATAATACCTTGCCACGCCCTGCCATTGCGCGCGTCTGCTGTCTCAGTCTCAAAGCCGCGTATAAGACGAGCAAGAGCACCTTCGCCGGACATAAGAAGAATGTCGAAGTCTTTAAGTTGTTGTAATTGCCATTTAGTCATTTCGTTCAATCTCCGCCTTTGCGAGTCTGATTATTCTTTTTTGGCTTTGAGCATCTTCCCACGCAATACGAGTAGCAATATAACAATGATCAACGTGCCCTTTTGGATCATCGGGACGGCTATTGTCAGAAAGCAACTTATACCCTTTCTTTTGATACCTCAATCAACGGCACTTCTACACAGTGCGGGCAATGTCCGCCCGACGTGTTCATATTGCAGGCGTTCAATGCATCGTGCATTTTGCTGTGATATGAGCAAGGACTTTCACATTTACCGTTTCGCGCCTTTGGACATATTTTCTGGTTCATTTCGCCTCCTGCTGTGGCGGTAATGGTTGATCTGAGTGGGGACCGTCGGTTGTCGGTAACATATCAGCTAAAGCCGCTACGGTTTGAAGATGCGTAGGGCCGAAAATCGCCTTGCTGCCTTGTGGCGGTATCAAAGGTATCGGCTCTCTGGTCAATATCTGGTCATTGCTGTTCGTGAAGAAGTTTTTAAGCAGATATGCAACCCCGGCGCCAACCCCGGCAATTAGAATAGTGTGCAATTGCTCAATACCCGGTATTTCCCCGGTCTGTAGGATAGTTATTACCGCCGTGGCAATACTTGTCAGCACCGCGACGATAGCGCCCTTGAGCACGTCCTTAATCGTAATGGATAGGTATTTGGATTTCATGCAACCTCCGAGTTTTGGTTATCATCGAACAAAATTGTTATCGTGTTACCGAGTAGTCCCGTCTTAAACGCCGCAAGGAGCCTCTGCATGGCGATATGGCTGTCAAGGATAGCGGTTTGGTTGTCCAGTACGCCCGTGCTGAGTCCTACAAGCACGCACCCGTCAGAATCGCTCTTAAAGCCCATAGACACGTCACCCGCCCAATTGCCGACATGCATGCGAACATCATCGCGTCCTTGCACGTTACCGATCGCCAAGCATTCGCCAAGCCGCTCAGATTCATACAGTGATATTGGATAAACTCCGGTTGGTATGCATGAGATCCCGCGCTGATTATCACGCCACGGCTTTTCGAGTGTTACGATACCGCCAAAGTCAAGAACGCCGGGCGTGCCTTGATCAGTCGATTGTGAGCGGAGTAAGTTCATAATACCTCAATCTTATTATAGCTAAAAACCGACGCTTTCGCAATAGCTAACTGTACTGCTTTATTGTTTAACCTCTACAGGTGCGTCCACCTCGACCGGCTTTGCAGAATTCAGCGCATTGATAATGTTGACAAACGCTGGAACTTCCCCGCCCTGAAGTTGGCAACGATTGAGCAATAATGTAATATTCTTCATGTCCTCTTCCGTAAAAACCACAGTGACTTTTTTCATGACTTCTCCTTTATAGTATTTGTGACCAACCTGCCGCCGTGTAAATCACTTGATAAGCTTCTTTATTTAGCAGTGTTGCACTAACCTGCAAGAACGACAGCGTTATATTTCCACCAGCCTGATTAACTATTATTAAAATATCACCTGCAGATGCGCCTGTAATTGCTGTGATAGCAGTTACCGCACTTGTTATATAAATCACACTGGTTGTAAAATCAGTTCCTTTAGCTAATGTCACTGAACCTGTCGCTGAATTATAGGTGCTGATTGCACGATTTTCATATCCTGCTGTAACTATAG
>CAIPPE010000223.1 GCA_903866825.1 uncultured Methylococcaceae bacterium | reverse complement strand
ACTTCATCCAGCTTGATAAAATCAATGGCAGTTTGGGGGTTTTGATCGCGTAAATATTTCTCACGATGACTTTGCACCTTTTCTGTGACCCCATTAGCCATGTAAATCCGGCTCATGTTATTTTCTGTTTCAGAAGGGATATCGGCAAGCAAGGTATTTTTAGTGACTTTAAAACCATTGTTTACCTTAGCAGCCACCAAACAGGCCATTTCATAAGCCACACCATCCCCGACAATAACAGCAGTTTTGACATTATTCTGATCAATGAGGTGCTGAAGTATTCCGGTCTGTTGTTCTTTATAATCGGCAAAATATTTAAACCATTTATCCAGAAAAATAGCGACCAACTGCTGATAATAGCTCTGAAAGGGCGCTAATAACTCGGGCTTATGTAAGAACTCGGTATACAGGTTACGAATCGCGGTATCCAGTTGATAAAAATGCTTGGTATAAAACTCAACACACTCTGAAAAAGAGCTGAGATAAGCAATATTTTGAGGATCAAACTCAAGTAAAACCTTTACATCTCCCCAAAAAGTAATCCCTAAGGCCTTAACTTGTTTACTTTGATTTCGCAAAGTAAGCCTGACTAAATCCTTAGCCAATAAATCTTTATTATTCAGATGTTCAGCAATACTCTTTAACCAGTGTTCATCAACTAAACGAAAGGGATGAGAGTCATTAACCGCCCAGATATCGATATCAACGGGTAAGGAATAGTTATTCAGATAATTGGCAAAAGAATCCCGGTAACTGACCGAATCCAACCAATCAATATAGACCGCTAAAAGTATTGGCTGCGGCTTTCCAGAAGCCAAACCTGTTAATAAGGTATTGACCACTTCAGTAGCCAATGTCTGCGCAGGTTTTTGAATATAGTCTTGTTTTAGTAAGTCATTAACCTTACGATAAAAAGTCTCTCTCAGTTGAGCATCATACTTATCGGCCTCAAACGCTATGGGATCATGAATAAAAGGTAGCAAGTCTTTTGTTAAATCAAAAATTTCTCCACCGTGGCAGAGACGAAACCAATAATTTTTATCTTCGCCAACACTTTTTTTTGCCGCAGAAATTAAATCAACTAAGGGCAAGTTTATATTGAGGTTTAAAGTCTGGTGAACTTTGTCTTTAATATAATTTTGTAGATAACGGATATCAAGACAGCCATGCGTTTCACAGTATTCCCTAATAAATTTTAGCTTATCCTTTGCTGTACGGGTATAAATCAGGTATTTTTTGGCAGAGGGCTGCTCACGTTCAAGCAAATACTTGACATGCAATTCTTCAAGATCCGAATTGGCACAATAAACCGTATAAACTTGTTCAAGTAAGCGCAGTAAAAAATGGGCATCACCGGATTCATCAATCAAAACGACGATGGGATGCGCTGCAAAAATACTATTTAGATCGTTTTTTAGCCAAGTATCAATCATAGCTCATGTCCTTTGAATAGCTCAGTTTCGCTTGTAATACGCAGCAATCATTCACTGCAACATTTCCAACAAAACCGGATGCCAAAACGCATGATCAATTTCGCCCATTTTTCCAAGCAAACGTTGTTTATCAATCGCGCGGATTTGGTCTAACAAAATTCTGGTTTTCTTACCGGCAAATTCAACTTCAGGACGACAACCCAGTTTCTGACCTTTACTTGTTAACGGTGCAATAATGACACGCGGCAAAGTCGCGTTTAAATCATCAGGTGACACAATCAAACAAGGGCGCGTCTTTTTGATTTCAGTTCCAACGGTTGGATCGAGATTCACCCAAAACACTTCCCCGCGCTTTACCATTCCCATTCCTCTGAGGCTTCATCAATGGGTAACGAGTCTAAAACATCAACATCTTCTGCAACGTTATAGCCTTCAAACCAATTTGCCCGTAGTGTTTTTGATGTTGCTGTTGCTGTCATGCCATTTTGCGCGGGTAAATCAGGTGCATTTGATTCCAATGCCATAAAAATAATTTCAATCGGACGATGACGAAATTCGACTGGAACAGCAATAACATCTTGTGGGTCTTCAATAATTTGTCGTAGTGCAAACATATTTTCTTCTCCTATCCTAATTGTCGTTCTTACCAATCTAATAATCTCTGTCGGGTTACGCTGTCGCTAACCTGACCTACGCAACTATTCAGATCGTTTTGTAGTCAAGTATCAATCATTTATTGATGCCCTGTTGAATTTGTTGCCATAATTCATCAGGACTAAAAACAGGCAACAAAGCCGTTTTAAAATCCTTGCCATTTCTTGTCACAATACTATCAACACCGGCATAACAACTTGCTTCATATAGCACAGCGTCCTCAAAGTCTGAAAAATCAGACAAAACCGCCTTTGCCAAAACCACCTCATTAACTTCAGCGACTGAAAACAATTCCAACAGTTGGCCCACCAACGTCCTTGCTCTTTGTTTGTCCTGACGCTTTGCAACTAAATAATCCATCGTTGTTAAAGTCGTTGCACATAAATACCCGTCAATCTCTTTACTGACCACGGCATCAAACAAATTGATGGACATCTGGGCAAAAGGCTCACGAATTAACAGTACGTCCAGAATAATGTTGGTATCAAATACAACCTTCAAAGGTATTTATCCTCAAGATGCTTTTTATAATCGCTTTCATCAAGCTTGGTACCCGCCAGCACACCAATAAATGACTGGGTTACCGGTAAATGGCCTTTTTTAGCCTCATTTATTTTTTTTTCCAGTTTAAGCTGTTGTTGTTCCAACAACATTTTTCTAATCGCTTCTTGCACAAACTCATTAACACTCACTTGCTGCAAAAGCTCTTTGCCTAAGTCATCGGGTAATTCAATAGCCAGTTGCATATCTAGATCTCCAATCATTTAAAATCAGAATAATGTCCACGAAAGACACGAAAAAGCACGAAAATATCATAATATAATTCGTTCTGCTGTTGCTTTTGGATAACAGCCGAAGTTGACTAACAATCCCAAACGCATTCCGGTAGCTTTAAGATAATTTAACACCTGTGCTTTATGTGCGGGCGTTGTATCAGAAAGGGCTTTAAGTTCAACAATAATAGAGTCATAACAAATGAAGTCTGGAATATAGATTTGCCGCAAGGTTTCGCCTTTATATAAAAGCCGCAGTTCTTGATGTTCGAAATAAGGAATGCCACGCATTGACAGCTCCTTACTCAGACACTCCTGATAAACTGCCTCAAGAAAACCACAGCCCATTTCTCGGTAGACATCAAATACAGCACCTTGTATCTGATAGCATTCTTCTCTATACCAAATTTCCTTAGTCATTTTCTAAACCTACTGTCCACGAAAAATATAAAAGATTTGATTTTTTTTGTCCACGAAAGACACGAAAGGCACGAAAAGTTGCTTTTAAAATTTTCGTGCTTTTCGTGTCTTTCGTGGACTCTAATATTTTACCAATCGGCATTGAGATATTTTTTCAATTGCCCCGGGTTTAATACTTCGTAAGGGATCATTTTCTTTTTCTGTAATGGTGCAATGTTTTTACCGACGCCATCATCAAGGATGGGGTTATAACCTTCTGCTAACAGTTCATCGATTTTAACCTTGAAGGCTTCAATTTCTTTTAACTGCTTAAAGATTTTATCTTTTTTGTTTTGTGCTTCTGCCGTGTCATTATTGACTAAATCACTTTGAAGATTAATTAATGCGCGTTCTCGATTCTCGATATAAACCGAACGCAAGCGCATTAATTTATCACGGCTCCATTTATAGATAATGATGTAACAGTCAAAGCCTTGTTCTTGACCGCTGGAGAGATGCCAGATAAAAGGCGTTTTGGGCAGATACATGAACAGGTTTAAATGATCAGAAAGTGCCGCAAAAAAGCTGGTATTCAAATAGTCATTGAGCGGTCGTCCCAATACTGAATCGAAGCTCGCATATTGAGCGGTGGTAAAACCTTTGTCTCGAAATTTATCTTCGATACGATCAAGCAGTATTTTTTCACTAGCATTGGGCACTAAAGGAATAATACCATCTTCATCTTCCATCAAGATCTCACGAATCATATCAGCTAAAAACTCCATCGCTAGATCGTTCATGCGCTGTTTGGGAATCACATTGCTTTGTTTAAACCAGTACCAGACATTAATGGGGTTGATTTGATGGCGGATGCAGAATTCTTCTAGGTCGTTGTTGTTTTGGTAAAGGGTTGGGAACTCTTTTTCAATGGCTGCCTGTGCTTCGGCAGTGAAGACTTTAACGGGTAAGGCGTTGATAAAGTCTTGAATCGTGTCTAACGGAAATTCTTTGGTTGCGTCTTCTTCGGCAAGATAAGCGGTACGTGCTTCTGAAAGCACAGGCAGGCCGCCAATGCTTTCGCCTTTTTTAGCAAGCACCATAGATTTATCAAGAGATGTTAGCTCGTAAATTTCAAATATTTTTTCGTTGATGATAGCTTCATTGATTAAAACTTGCGTGAATAAATGATTTTCATAATTATAAAACGGTTTAATCCGCATTTTAATATCTGAAGATGTATCTATGAACTGAACAGGGGAAATTGAATAATTTGTTTCTATGATTGAAAACTCAGCTACCCTTCTTTTTAACTTTATAGCAATTGTAACCAAACTATCGACGACCGTTTTTTCATCTTTATCCAAATTTATTACAAATGGTATTCTTTCTATATCACCAACCGTAGTATTAACGGTTGGATTTAAACAATCAGCTATATAACTAACTAATTTTGTATTTAAAACACCAAGTAGATAAGGAATAGCCTGAGTGTTTTTCAAGAAAATCGATCTGGATACGGAATCAAAAATAGAATTTTTTTCCAATATTCTAAAACTTGGCCCCTTTGTTCCTGATGCACTAAAAGTTATACCTTCTTTGAAATAGTATTCTTTATTCCTTACAGAAGCCCCTTGGTGATTTTTTATTTCATCACCATTTTGACTCCAATTTACAACAACCCACATATTCCCATAATATTTATTAAATCCACCTCCTTTGCTATATGGATACCATTTTTTATTAAATGAGTTTGTATCAACTTCCCACCAGAAACGTAAAAACCTATTGTTATCTGCAGTTGTCAAACCTTCAGCAACTTTTGCCCATTCTTTAATTGTCGTTTTAGCAAAGTTTTCTCGAAACTTATCAGAAATCCAATAAATAAAAGGAAATGATTTAATGATTTTTAGTTTTGATTGCGGAATTGAATAATTATGTGAATTATCAATACCCGCAATATAATCATCTAAGGCTTTTAAACAAAAATCCTTTTTATATTTTTCATTCGGTGTACGGGTGTATTGATCTAACGAAACAAACCACGCATCTTTACTTTTATCAGCAGTTTTTTCCAGTACATAAATCGCTGGATCAACCATAATCGCGCCAAAAAGATTACTCAGACTGTAATCAACAAACACATTGATATGTGTTTTATCAAGTATGAATTTACGAACGTCCTCAAATGTTTTAATAAACATAAAAGTGCGAGGATGAATCATGGCAATTTTGCCTTCATCACCTACAAACTCATAGCAACGCTTAATAAAAGTGGCATACAAGTTCGTATTGAATTTATAGGGCTTCTTATAATTATTCTCTATAAAAGCTTTTAACTCTGTCCCAAAATCAGAACTATCGGTATAAGGTGGATTAGCCGTCGCTACCTCATATTCAGCGGTGAGCAACTCCAAAAACGTGATGGCATCTTTGGTTTTACTGACAAGGAAGCTATTATTACCCTTAGCTTGGGCATACTGCTCAACGGCATTTTTAAGATTATTAAAGAAAATAGCTGAGAAGTCTTTGTGCTCTGATATTTCAGAAGAAATGAAAACATCATTTTGCTTTGAATCCTGCTTGGCTTCCAATCTATTAAGTTTTGCCTTTAGCTTTTCATCCAAACGAATCAATGAGCCAAACTTATAGGCATACTGCAAGTCACCCCAAATATCAGCAATCAGCTCTTTCTGAAGTCGATTAAGCTCAGTACCGTCTTCAAAAACATGCCGAGTCTCTGCATAATCAGGTAAGAAAAAATCTGATGAAACAACCTTAAATTTTAAACTACCCATCGAACGACGTTTCTTACGGGCTTTAATGTAAAGTCCCAATTGCGCCAACTGAATAGCCCGATCATCCAAATCAATACCGTGTAAATTATTCTCAATAATTAACCGAGGAATATCCGCCAACTCATAATCAGCGCTGTAGTTTTCAATCTGATCCACATATAAGGCATAAAAAAAGTCAAAGGCATACAGCAAAAAGTTTCCTGAGCCACAGGCCGGATCAATCAGCTTGATTTCATGTAAGGGTTTACGTTTACGTGTGGATGTTTTAGGGGCTTTGGCAATTTTATAGTGCGCTTTAATTTCTGAATCGGGGTACATTTCCAGATAGAGCTTACCCAATGAGTTATCAACCAAAAATTGCACAACCCAGCGCGGGGTATAAACCTGAGATTGCAGTGAAACCTTGTCGTATTCTGTTTTATCGTTGCTGACCTTAAAGTTAGCCTTTTTAACATTGTTATAGCTCTCATACAGCCAACCCAGAATATCATCACTCTGCCAGATATTGGCCTCTACTTGGGGATCTGTTTCTACTGCGTTAAAGGCATCGATAATATCATTTAGACTAATTGCATCGGGTAACAGGGCATAAGCAAAAGATTTATCATACAAAGGCAGGGTTTCACCCAATACATCAAAGGCCGATTTAATATAGTCACGGATACCTTCAAGCTCTTCATTACGCATATCAGGGCGCATTTCTAGCCAGGCTTTATGTCCAAACGAACGATCACCGTGTTCGGGTTGTTTGGTCATAATAGGCGGAAAAAGGTTGGCAGCTTCCATGACCTTGATGGCGGCAATCCGGTTAAACAAGGTAAAAGTCAGTTCATCCAGGAGTTTTTCACGGGCTTTGATATAACAGCCTGTTTCGTCCTCATGGTTTTTTAACATCTCATCAAAACGTTGACGTTTAGGATGTAAGTCCGTGGGTAGTTTATCCAATCCTAGTGATGAGCTTTCTCCAATACCGAGTCGAGCAAATTGTTTGTTAAACGAACCTTCAATCAGGTTACGGACCTTATCAACATGATCTGATAGTTTCATTATTCAAATGTTCCAATTTTAAATTTTCATTTTTTTGTAATTTTCAAACCAATGTATGGCACATACAGTGGCTTATCTGCGCGTATTGGATAAGAAAAATGAATTCGTATTTGAGGCGTTTTTATTTTTCCATGCCAAGGACAAAATAGCTTTTCATCTTTATTGTTTGGATGGTTGAAAGTAAGCTCATTTTTAAATTCAATTTTTTCATCGTCAGATGAAGTACTAAACCAAGCCTTATCGCCTGTAAAATGCTCTTGATAAAGACGATTACCTTCATCTGTTCTTTGACCTTGAGCATCAAAGCAGTTTTTGAATTTATCCAATACTTTAAGTAATTCAACAATTCGTTTGGCAGCACAATCAACAAAAGGATGTGAATAGAGAGGTTCAAAACTGTTTTCGGAAAAAGTTAAATTTGGACAGCAAATTGGCATATCCCTAGCTAATTGTTGCCATGATGTTATCGGTGATGCCGCTGCTTGTAGTGCGATTTCAAGGCTATTGACATCCCAGTGATTGATCACCTCAATATGAACAATTTCACTGTTATTACGATGCCAATTCACTGTAATCGGGTTAATTTGCCAATTTGAAGGAATCAAGCTAAACGTTTGATAACTATTGTCATTGAAACGGTGGTATGCGGCTTCGCCTAAAGCATTATCTGTAACAATTTGATTTTGGAATTCAAAATAATCATCAGCTCCATGTTGACGACTATCCTCCCAAAAAGGTCCTTCCTTAGTCAGCCATGACATAAACTTACGACGTTTATTTTCATCAAATTGTGAAACAGCCTGTTGCAAACTTAATGCGAATGTAACTTGAGCTTGGGTTAGATTTCGGTGGCAACGTAACACTCCTCCAAATTGACGTATTTTGCTCCGTGCTGACATGACGGTCTCTACAGCTGTTTGAAAATCCAGCACATTGGCAAACTGCCCATGCAAAGATAACTCATTCAGAAGCACTTCCATTAGTCCCACCCTGCAAAGTGATTCATGTCTTTATCAAACTGGTCAAAAAAACCATCAGGTGAACAATCTAAATCACCATTTGCGTTGATATGTGGACTAACTACTTGGGCTGTATCAGCAGAACGCGCCCTGAAAAAATGTAAGGCAATTTGTTCAGGTGAAATTTTGCCTGATTTCACAAAACGGCGAATGCCGTTGAGAATATGATCGCTATGGGTTTCGATAATAACTTGCACACCTGCACTAGCCACTTCTGCTAAAAATTGTCCCATTAAGGCTTGTCCAGCAGGGTGTAAATGCACTTCGGGATTTTCAATCAATAAAATATCTTCCTTTTGGGCAGATAATGCGGCGATAACAATTGGTAAAACTTGCGTTAAGCCAAAACCAACATTGATAGGGCGGTGAAATTCTGTTTCATTTGATGTTTTTAATCTTAATGTAACCGCATTAGCATTTTGTACTTTTTCTACTGCTAATAAGCAATTTGGAAAAAATTGCTGCATTCGTGTAGTAACTTGATGAAACAATGTATTTCGGCTTTCTGTTTCAAGCGTTAATTCGTCCAAAATCGGCTCATCACGTCTTGAATAAAATAAACTCATGGCGTATTCACCCATAAATCCAACAACAGAGGCAATTTGCTTATCTTCAAGTGGATAAATTTCGCGGGGGCCAATACGTTCAGCAGTAATATAACTAAGACCTATTAAACAATGTTGCAATGATTTAGAAAAATTTTCTTGTGGTGGCAGTAGGCTTTGTAAAAATATGGGGTGTACATGTGTTTCTTTATCGGCTAAAACTTGTTCGACAGCCATAGAGAGTTCATTCCGTTCTCCAGTAAATTTCCATGAATAAAAGTGTTCGTTATTTTCTAAGCCAATTTCAAAGCTTTTTCCTCCCTGTGATTCATTGACAACATCCAGTACAGTACCTAATTTGATGGATTTTCCATTTAGCATTAGGCGAGTAGACCATTCATGTTCTCGCATGGTTTGATGCAATAATACCAACGCTTGTAATACGGATGATTTTCCAGAAGCGTTGGTTCCTGATAACATTGTCAGTGGAGATAAAGGTAAATGCAGTGATTCAAAGCATTTAAAATATTTTAAACTTAGAGAATTAAGCATTTAATACCTCTTCAAACATCTTTTGAGTAGCTTCAAAACGATAATTAACACTGCGTGAGCTATTAGTTCCTAAAGTAATAGCATTATTAAAATAGTAATCGTTGAGTAAATTATAAAAACCTATTCTGAGCTTCTCTGAATTATATTTAACTTGATCATGAGAATACTTCGCCAGTCCTACCGTCATCACATCCCAAAGCGAAATATTTAAAACACCACGCTTACTTTGTTCAGGCGTATGTTTACGAAAAGCTTGTGTATTAAAAAGCAACTCATTATTTCGCAAAGCATTTTGAAAAGTTTTAGAAAGTGTTTGCAATTCTAAAGGATCTAATTTATTCATTTTTCTTAATGTTTCAGCCAACCATTCATCCATATCACCTTTATAAGTTTCAAGTTGTAGTAAGGAAAAAGCGCAAAAACGATTTATACATTCCCTATCGTGCATTGTTTTAGGCTTTAAACTGTTCCCCGTTACTTGTTTAAAAAGTTTAGTTTCTGCTTCTTCCTTTAAAAATTGAGTTGCTTGACCGTTATACAAGCAATTACGCATTTGTTGCCTTGTTAAGGGTTCACCACTATTAACACGCTCAAAAATATCTAATCTAGCTCGTTCTGGAACTTTTGCGTCAATGACATAAAGAATTAAATTACAATCTTCGATACGATTTTGAAGTTTTGGAGAAAGCTCATTGAATAATTTCTTATCAAGTTCGGTTTGATGAGGAAGCTTTAAGCGAAAATCATTATCAAGAAAACGTTTGAAAGTTGTTAATCTTTGTAAACCATCAACAACAATCATTTTACCTTTTTCATCCTCGCCTAAATAAAATACAGGCAAAGGAATTCGCATTAATACAGATTCAATCAGCTTGCTTTGTTTATTTTCATCCCAAACGAAGTCACGTTGAAAATCAGGATCCATAATAAATCCTCCTTTTTCAATGCGCCGCACCACATCAAAGACTGTACGCGACTCATTCCTAATTAACAAAGTGTCTATAGGATAATCGCCTAAAGAAGAATCTTCATCATTATCAAGACCTTCAATTTCATCATCTAGCACATTTGTTTCTTTAGTATCTTTAACATTCATTTTGTTCTCATTTTTTTATTTTTTAAAATACTGGTTTAGCAAAAACAGCTTGTAATGTTTTGGTGTGTTTCGAGTTCATTCTGACCACTCAACAGTCAACTCAATTTTTTCCTCAGGCCTGGCAGATGCTAAGGCGCTTAACTGTGAAGTTAACAACGTTTTATAGTCCTGAACGGTCATAAACTTATTCTGCACCTGTAGTTTTATTTTTCTGGGCGCTACGGGTGGCAATATTGTTGTTTCAGTTTCAGTTTCAGTTTTTATTTCTGGTTCTGGCTCTGGTGCCTCACTAATAAAACTGCTTTGAACAATTAACAACTCATGCTCTTTATTGGGTGCTAACTCAGTATAGTTGAGAATATCTGAAAGCGAGTAGCCGCATTTAGTACAGGTAATTGAGAATTCTGGATTAGGTTCATTCAGCGTTCTTGCACTGCAATACTGTTTAAGTTCGTTTAATTTATTTTGATTAAGACTATTCAGGTCAGCGGGATATAATTTCAATTGATGAATTGCGGCATCGACTTTATTTTCAAGCACTTGATACTTGTGCGACATTCCTGATGCCGCATTTTTCATAAACTTAAAATAACTATCTCTTACCTCCTGTGCTTGTTGCTGAAGCTGAGTAAAGTTTTTAATCATGTCCTGTTGGTAAAGTCGCATAAATTCAGCATAAGCATCATCAATATGTTGATCTGTTCGCTCTGCTTTTTTTAATTCGGCTATCACACTTTCGATAAACCGCTTATGATCTTTTACTGTAATAAAGTTCTTTTTTATGAATTTCTGAGCCTTAATAATCAGTTGTATCGCTGCCTTAAAATCATCTTCATTGGCTAGTAAATAACCCACTTTTTCAAGATAATTACTCTCTGTTACTTTACTGGAATAATTAAGTAACACGGTTTTTTGAGCCGCCACCGTTGAAAACTGTGTCTCAAACTGATCCACTGTTCCATTCAGCGACTGTAAAGCGGCAACAAACGAATCGGCTAGGCCTTTAATAGCATCAGCCAAATCAAAATCAGTAATATTCCAGTCAACTTTACGTCCAATATAGCTATCAACCTCAAGATCCATTAACAACTGCACCGCTTTGGTTTTATCGGCTGAACTTAACGTAGCCGTGATGGATTTAAACGAGGCGGCTTTAAACTTCGTCGCATTTGTAAAAGCTTCATGAACCGCTTTTGAATCATGAGAAAAGAATGATTCGGCATTGTGTCTAACCGTCAATCGACCCGCACGTAAAAGAGCGGCTAAGGTGGTGACGATAGTACCAAAAGAATAACCCCAGGGATCACCAGAAAGATCCGCCTCTAAAGATCTTCCATCAACGGCACGGGTTGATATTTTGGCGTTGATTTCTTCAATCACTTTTAAGTGTTCGCCAGTGAAATTGCCATGGGTATCAAAAAACTTAAACTCATTACCCGTAAAAAGCCGAGTGAGGTCTTCTTTTCGGGCACTGAAAACTTTGGGTACTAAGGTTTCTGATAATTGGTTAGTCAGTCTTTTGGTGTAGATATTCTTGATTTGTTTTTTTTGTACGTCGTTAATGGTGCCTTTAAACGTATCCGCATTCAGCAAATACTGATCAAACATATAAATCAACGCTGCATTTTTATAAGCATTTTCAATATGAAGACGTAAATGTTTTTCTTTCTCTTCCCGTATAATGGAAAAGTCTCTAATGATTTGTCTTTTAGACTGATCGGTTTCATTAGAGTATTTTTGTTCGATATAGGTATAACGGCTAATTTCTCCAAGCAGTTTATCAATCTGTAAAAACTCTGTGCTGTCTGGTATCAGGGTGATTAAGTTTTTATTGGCTTGCGTCTCCATTTTGACTTGCTCAATAAAGTTCTGTCTATTATCACTGATATTAAAAAGACTATAGACGACCAGTTTTAACTGCTTACTGCCTACCGGGCATAATTCATCATCCTGATCAGAGATAACACTTAATTTAAACGTATCTGCTCCATCTGTGTATGTGGCAACAGGGGTAAAAATTTTATACTCTTTAAGGCAATTAATCAGTGCGCGTTTTTTGCTATACAACTCGACATCATAATCTTTCATTTCCTCTAGGAGCTTGCCCTCAAGGTCTGATGTGATTTTGTAATTGTTATTGGCTAATAACAGCACTTTGGCTTCAACCAATAAGTTTAAGGCCTCTTCAATTTTCGGCTTAACCGTGTAGTAAGTGGTTAAATCAGTGAGATAACTTTTAGTGATATTCTCAACGGTCGCTGAAATAATCTCAGAATCGGCTAATAGATGCAGTGTTTTAAGCAGCTTATCACCGTCTATCTCTAATTTATTTTCCAGAATTCTCCTAGCCGTATCATATTTATTAACCAGACCAATCGGTGGGGCGGTTTGCGCTTCTGAACAAATAGCATAGCCCGTTGCAAACGCATATAAGTTCTGTTGCCGCATTTGTTTTCTGAGTACATCAAACGTGGTAATAATCATGCCACGGGCGGCAATTTGGGTAGCGACTAAGGCATTGGAACTAAAAAGAAACTTTTGCAAAATATCAAACTGATATTTATGAAACGGGTAATAGATGGCAAATTCTTCTGCGCTGGTGGTTTTAGTAGGAAAAGAAGACTTTAAATTAGTGGCATCAGAAACAAGACCTTCATTAGTTTTGTAATAAGCCAATAACTGTTGAAAATAAATATCTTTTTTCTGGAGTAAGCGACTGCGAATAATCACATCCACTTCGGTTGATTCAAGATGAATTTTGGTCTTAAAACGGTCTGTTACTTTAGTCAGTTGGCTGCGGTTAACATTGGCATTATTGATCACGTCATCGAGTTTTTCTTGAGCGATAGCAATCGTCCAAACTTTATGATTAATACTTGATAGCGCTTCACTGATACCTTCCAGGTCAAGTAAGGTAAATTTCTTTTGGCTAATCGCTTCACTGGCTTCATCGAACACAAAGACTATTGTTTCATCATTTTTAAGCGCTAAGTATTTTTCGAGTTCACTTTTAAATTTACTGGCAGAGAAATCACTGATAGCGGCTGTGTAAACGTTAAAGGTATCGGTGTATTCGGCTTCGCTGTAGCCCATTGCCGAGAACACGCTGCGCATCACTTTGGCAACCTGTCGGTTACTTTTCTTTGATTCTTCCCAGTCCTTTCCTTCTAAACTTTTTGCCTGGGCCTTAAAATCGTCATACTTACCATCAAGGTAGAGATCAAATTCCATGTAGCCATAAATATCATCCCTAAAGCCCAGATTTTTTAATAGATTAGCAAACAGCGTAAATGCTAAGCCGCGATCGGTGTTTTGTTTAGCTACATCTAAAAAGACCACTCTATTATTGGTGGCGTCTAGTTTACGAATAGCCAGTTCAATCAGACTTTCATCAGAGACACCTTTAATACGGGGAATAAAACGCTCTCTTGCGGGTGTACCGTTAATCATAGGATTATCGATGATATAACCCAACATCTTACCGAAATATGATTTACCTGATCCATAGAACCCTGACAACCATACCCCGGTTTCTTTAATATTTGAGGTGTATTGATTGGTAAAATCATACAGGTGGCGACCAATACCCTCGGTCACAATATAAGACTCAATCTCTTGCTGAATTTCTAGCTCTGACCAGTCTTCAAGGTCAATGACGTTCTTGATATCGTCTTTTAGATCCAGCGTTAATATTTCATTTATTGTTGTCACTAATCATCCTTATTTCACCAAAGTACAACGGTAGGTCGATGCTATTTTAAAATTTAAAAAGTACAAGTTATCATCTTCAACACGTGAGGGATAAAAGATAACCAAGGGATGTGCTAAGTTCATCACGGCTTTATGTTCCATGATATTGACGTTTTCTATGCCTGTGCCATAAAGACAACCGGTTCTAATCAAAAAGGGTATTTTGTTATTTTGACAGGCCAACTTTATCTCACTAATAATGAGATCAAATAAATCGTGTTCCTGTGCATCTTCATCATGAAAAACCTTATGAGTCGATGAAGCCATTGATTGATAATAGTCCTTGAAAGAACCCCAACCCTCTTCATCAATAAGTTTTACCAGCAATTGGCTAACATCAATAAACTCAACGGTATCTTGATAAATTTCTCGGGCTTTTCCAATATATAAATGTTCTTCATCAGGCGGGTATGAAAATAAGATGCTGTTACCGCCATTGGCTTGTCTTCTTAGTTGATCTTGATTGGCAATTTGAAACTTTAAATCTGTAAACTGCTGTTTATGGTTGTTTATATAAGACATCGCATATTCCTTTATAGCTGTGTGTGAGTTCGATATTTAAAGCAACACCGTTAAAATCCATATTAAAATATCCCTTCATTGAAAGCTTTTTTAACCGTTCTTTTAAATCATCGTTGGGCATAAAGGATAAGGGCAATAACTCATTAGTTAAAATATTATGACTACCGGCGTCATATAATTTTGCCAAATAGAGAAAAAGACACAAAGACTCTGTATTAGGTCTAATCGATTTAAATGATTTTATGCGCTTTCCCTCAACAAAATTTAACTTGGTCATTATATTTAAATATTTTGACGATAATGTATTTATTGTACTTTCTGACCATGTTAACTTGACTGCCTTATGAAGACTAACAGATTCTTTAATATAGGCGGCAATATCGTCTTTTGTTAAACCCGACCGTCCTGATGAGTACGCTTTAATATAGACATGCAAAGAAATCTCTCTAAAAAGTCGATTATTCAGTGCAAACTGCCAAAACAACACTAATGCCCTTTCTGATAGAGGTAAATGCTGTTTAAAAATAGCCCGTATTAATTCTTGATGATCCAAATTATAAAACTCAAGAAATGAGCGTCTTACTGCCAGCTCAACCCGTACCTTACTTCTTTGGGTTCTTAGATTAAGTTCATTTCTAATGGTTGCCAATTCTCGTTGAGCGTTACCCGACTCAAAAAAGACATCAATTGCAGAATAAATAAGTTCGCAATCACTGATGCCACCAATGATGTTAATAGTGGTATCGTACTTGCCAAGTGTAGTAAGGTTATTTAATGGGGGCATTAATTCAATTCTTCCTTTTTTCTAATCAGCAGCATTTTCCAATAGAATGTTGAGATATTAAAGCGATTATTTTTCGACGTGTCCTGTCTTTCTATTGGGTTGAAATACAGGCTGAATTGACCTCAATAAAAATAAATGTAATTTACTTACTTTACATCAGAATATAGGTATATAGTGATGCTAAGAAAAGTAACTCAGGTGAGGCTTCTATGAATAATGCGAAGATTAGTTTCGAATTGGCTAAGATAATATTATCAACCCAGTCGTTGGCGTGATGATCAATTTGCGTCAATATTGCATTTAATTCATAAGGAGAATCTTATGAGAAAATTAAAGGTCGTAACAACCTTTATCAGGCTGCCACCTGTTGATAAAGCCTCGTTTTGTCATAACGTTATTGTTAAAATGACAAACAATCTTCTGTTTACCGATCCTGATGTTTCTTTAGCGGAAGCGTTAGATGCCTTAAACGCTTTTGACGCGGCTATTTTGGCCGCTAAAGACGGTGGACATACGCCTATTTCAATCAGGAATGATTGTGAAAAAGTGGTTAATGCCAAATTCATTATTCTAGCAAAATATGTTGATAGAATTGCTGATGGCGATGAAACTACTATCTTGAGTAGTGGTTTTGCGGAGTGTAAGCAACCCAGTGTTCCTGCTAGAGAAGCGTTTACGGTCACTGATGGTGTCTATCCGGGTAGTATCCACGGAAGATGTATTCCCACCGATAATGCCGGTGCTTATGTGTGGCAGATTCGTGAGGCCGGAACTACTGTATGGGTGACTCATAATACCACTCAAAGCAGTATTGATATTTTCGATTTAATAATAAACACCGTCTATGAGCTTCAAGTGGGTGCTGTTACAAAAGATGGACTACAGCCATTTAGTGCGGTGGTGTCAAAATTAGTGGTTTAAGTCAGACTTCGACCAGTAATTTAGTCAAATAGTGCAGTTGTCAAAAGGGTTATCTACGAATTAGAGTGGATAACCCTGTATTAAAAAAATAATTCGAGTATGTTGATGATTTTGGCTGTTTTGTCAATGATTCATCCCTATAGACTTCTAATGTGATTCTAACGGAGTTTCTGGGTCAAGCGATGGTGTAGGCCATTCTTTTGCTTTAAAAGCAATGTGATAATTATCGAATACTGTATATTTCAGTTGGCTTAGTTCGTCTTCTAATTGAGTATTCATCAAGGCAATGGTTTCTGCATCGCCATTGACCAGTGACCAGTGGTATAACGTATTGTTTAGGGTCTCAAGTTTGTGTTGTGTATAGCCGTGATGATTATTTAAACGAATTTTTTCTATGATCTCGGCAATTTGCACATGGGTATCGAAGGGCAGTTGTGCTTTTTCGACAACATTGTTGACATCGTCAAAATAGGGTTGAAGATATTTGATCAGTTGTGTTTGTTCTTGGCGTTTGAATGCGTCTTCAACCGACTGCGTTTTTTCGAAATGTCCGGCATTAAAAGCGATGGCCATGAATATATCGATTGCTTGGGTAATATCGGTTAATAAATTCATGGCTTGATTGATTACCACATAAGCTTCTGCGTTATGCCCCAGCGCCCGCATTGAAACAGCGTAGTTAATATAGAGCGCCGGTTCATTACCGAGGGTGAGTGATAGTTTATTTTGTTTTAGGCTTTCTTCATAATCACCTTCCACTGCTGCAATAAAACCTAATGCCATAGCACCATTAGCACGATCATAGGTCATGATACTGTGTATATCATTTTTCATTTTACGTGCCGTAATGTCATCAGGTTTAGTCTGAGTGATCACATAATTGACGGCTTTAGTCATGACGTTATTTAAAATATTGCATTGATCTTCGTTCATTTTAATTCTCTAGGCTAAGTGGGTGAGGGTGAGGGCATTGGGCTATTCTTCGTCATCGTCATCGTCATAGTCATAGCGATAGAAATCAACATCATGAACAAAATTATGTAAGGCCTCAATATTTACCGATCGAGTATCTTTATCATCGGGGACTCTATAACCAATGTGATAATGATCTAAATTCTCACCCGTTATTAAGGCCATGCCTGATGCTAATTGCGTATTTAATTGGGTAATCGTGGCGGGGTCTGCTTCTGTCGTTAACCAACAATACAAATGCTTGTCAATTTTTTCCAAAGTGAACTCGGGTTCTTCGATTTTAAAGGTTTTTTGTAATGAATGGACTAATACCCTGATTTTAGGAAAAACATCTAGGCTAATTTTGGAGAGATCTATTAAATGGTTAAAATATATTAATAATTGAGTATCAATGGGGATTTCAGCTTTAATGCGTAACAACTCATGGTGAAATCTCGTAACCTCAATATGATGACCGGTTTTAAATGCTAAATAGATTTCGGAACTGAGTAGACTAACAGGGTCCGGCATGACGCTCATAATACATTGCATAAAGAAATAAGAGGATTCATGTTCTCCCAATATTCTAAGTGACATGGCTTGATACATTTTATGATGAGGGTCACGACTTAATTTTTTTGCGAGTACATGTTGTCTATCCGACTCGTCTAAGTTGCCTTGTACGGCTGCGATAAGTCCACGCGCAGAAGCGGCTAAGTCAGGGTGTCTTTCATCTAGTTTTTTAGCTTGTTTTTCTAGACGTAAAGAATTGAAGGTGTCGGGGTGTGTTTCATTGAGGTTATAAACATATATTTGATCAAGCAAGTTTTGGAAAATGTTAGTTGGATCTACTGACATAAGATTTACTCCCGCCTGACTAAAATAACCAATGATTTAGCCTTGTGCTGGATGCAGTGTAACAGTAAAGCGGAGGGAACCTATATAAGTTTTACCAGCGCGGTGTAGAAATATTTAGAAGAATCCATACGCTTAGTAGGTAAAGAGTATCTGCAACACTATCATGCTAGACACGCCGAAAATCACCCATAGGTTAGAAAATACCTCAACGTGAAACATCGAATGTTGTAGTGAGCGGCAATTTTTGTGTGCGGAAACCAATAGCGCACCTTCGGTAGGGTCGCCCTCGATACTCCAGATATCATCTTCTGCTGTCAGGCAGGTATCATTTCATAACAGACCAGCCGTTAAGCATTCCACCACCAGGATATCTGAAGACTGGCTGTACCAGTCTGTATTATTTGATTTCATTTTGTAATTAAATCATTAAAATAATCAAAATATATTGTTGACTTGACTATGTCTGTACGTTAACGGACTGTTTGAAACCCGCCGGTTGGTAAGCAATGTTCGCTGTCGTACCGACAGCGGTTAATCTTATTTATAAAATTTATCATAATTCAAACTAATGATGTAATTCGTATTTGTCCATAAAATAAATAAACGGTAAGTCCAGCTCAAGCGGCAGGTCCATTAGCCGGTATTGGATCAGATAATGAAAAGTTATGGGAAGAAGTGCATGAGATTTTTGCCAATGCTACTTTGGCGCTCGTTTTTGTTCATGTTGCTGGCGTTGCTTTTGAAAGTTATTTACACCATGAAAATCTGCCCAAAGCTATGATAAATGGCTATAAAAAGTTAAGAGCGGATTCAAGCGAGAAAGTGCAAAAATGAACCGTCTCTAGCCAGGAGCAGTGCAAACATTGGTCAACAAATATTAATTACTAATGAAATCCCATGCCTAAAACAGAAACATCTTCGGATAACGGCACAAAAACCAATGACATTATTGCCGGATTAAGTTTGTTGGGTATTGGCTTATACTTAATACTCAACTATGCCTTACATATCGATCATGAAGTTTATAGCTTAAGCTTAAGTTCAGCTATAAGTTCGGCGACTGCCGAAGTCTATCACGGACAATTTTT